>NZ_JBHWWZ010000019.1:0-94343 GCF_042730275.1 Rhodococcus sp. NPDC060086 | reverse complement strand
CACGCTCCAGCGTGGATCCCCGACCCTTTGTTCGTGTTGTTCCGTCCGTCAGAAGCGGGGGTGATCTCCCACGAGCAGCGCACGGTCACCGTCGGCGTCCTGCGCCTTGCGGACCGTTCCCAGGGTCCAGCTCTCGATGTGCCGGGCCGTGAGCACCGCAAGGGCACGGTCGACGTCCTCCGGCGCGACGATCGCGACCATGCCGACGCCCATGTTGAAGGTCTTCTCCATCTCCACGCGCTCGACCCGGCCACGCTGAGCGATCATCCCGAACACGGGCGCCGGGCTCCAGGTGGTGCGGTCGAGCTCCGCAACGAGGCCCTTCGGCATCACGCGTGCCAGGTTCCCCGCGAGTCCACCACCGGTGACGTGACAGAAGGTGCGCACCTCCGTCTCGGCGGCGAGAGCCAGGCAGTCCTTCGCGTAGATCCGCGTCGGCTCGAGCAGTTCCTCACCGAGCGAGCGGCTGAACTCGTCGACGTGCGCCGTCAGGCTCATCTTGCCGATCTCGAGCAGCACCTTGCGCGCCAGGGAGTATCCGTTGGAATGCAGACCCGACGACCGCATCGCGATCACGACGTCGCCCGGGCGGACGCGGTCGGGTCCCAGGAGCTTGTCGGCCTCCACCACACCGATGCCCGTCGCCGACAGGTCGTAGTCGCCGTCGGCCATCACACCGGGGTGTTCTGCGGTCTCGCCACCGAGGAGGGCGCAGCCGGCCTGGACACAGCCCTCGGCGATACCCGCGACGATCTCGGCGACACGCTCGGGCACGACGCGCCCGACGGCAATGTAGTCCTGCAGGAACAGCGGCTCGGCACCGCACACCACCAGGTCGTCGACGACCATGGCCACCAGGTCGAGACCGACGGTGTCGTGCTTGTCCAATGCCTGCGCCACCGCGAGCTTCGTGCCGACGCCGTCGGTGGACGCGGCGAGGAGGGGTTCCTTGTAGTCGCCCTTGAGTGCGAACAGGCCCGCGAAGCCCCCGAGACCTCCGAGCACCTCCGGTCGTGTGGCCCTCTTCGCGTGCGGGGCGAACAGTTCGACGGCCTTGTCGCCTGCCTCGATGTCCACGCCTGCCGCTGCGTAGGAAGCTCCGGGGGTTGTCTCCTCGGTCATGGGTTGTCGGCTCCAGCCTCGAGTTGTGAATAAGGTTGTCAGTTGCGTGACGGCACGTTCGTGACCGAAATGCAGGGTGGCCGGCGTCCGTCAGAACGCATGCGAAAGCGGGCCCGACTGAGCCGACCGCGCACTCACGGTACCGGAACGGGGTTTACGGGCGACTCAGAACGTCCGCGTTGGCGTTGTCCAAGACCGTCGGCGTATCGGATTCCGTATCGACGATCCCCTCGAGGACACCCTTGCCGATCGCGTGCCCAGTGGGCAACGCGATCGGGTAATGACCGTCGAAACACGCTGCGCACAGTCGCGAGGAGGGCTGCTCGGTCGCGCCGACCATTCCGTCGATCGAGATGTAGCCGAGCGAATCCGCGCCGATCGACCGGCGCACCATCTCGACCATCTCGTCGTAGTCGTGCTCGTCGACCTTCGTGTCGCGGTGGCCGCCACCGTTCGCGATGAGCTCGGCGGGCGACGCGAAGTCGATGCCGTAGAAACACGGCCACTTCACCGGTGCCGACGCGATCCGGACGTGGATCTCGAGCGCCCCGGCCTCCCGCAGCATGCGGATCAGCGCGCGTTGCGTGTTACCACGCACGATCGAATCGTCCACGACGACGAGCCGCTTGCCTCGGATGACCTCGCGCAGCGGGTTCAGCTTGAGCCGGATACCCAGCTGACGGATCGTCTGGCTCGGCTGGATGAAGGTACGGCCCACGTAGGCGTTCTTCATCAGACCCTGTCCGTACGGCAGACCCGAGCCCTGGGCGTAGCCCACCGCGGCGGGAGTACCGGATTCGGGGACCGGAATCACGAGGTCGCCGTCGACGGGATGTTCCTTGGCGAGTCGCCGGCCGATCTCGACGCGGGTCGCGTGCACCGAGCGACCGCTGATCGTCGAGTCCGGGCGCGCCAGATACACGTATTCGAAGACGCAGCCCTTCGGTTCGGGCGCTGCGAAACGAGACGAACGGACACCATCCGCGTCGATCGCCAGCAGCTCACCGGGCTCGATGTCGCGAACGAACGAAGCACCGACGATGTCGAGCGCTGCAGTCTCGCTCGCGACGACCCAGCCACGATCGAGGCGGCCCAGGCACAGCGGCCGGATACCCCAGGGGTCGCGCGCCGCGTAGAGGGTGTGCTCGTCCATGAAGGTCAGGCAGAATGCGCCACGAAGGCTCGGCAGCAACTTCAGCGCTGCTTCCTCGATCGTGCTGTCGGCCGCCGCATGGGCCAGCAGCGCACCGACGAGGTCGGAATCCGAGGTCGCGGCTCCGGAGCGGACGGAGTCGAACACCCCCAGCTCGCGGCCCTTCTGTGCAAGCTCGGCGGTGTTGACGAGGTTTCCGTTGTGGCCGAGGGCCACGCCCATGCCTGCCGCGGTGGTGCGGAAGATCGGCTGCGCGTTTTCCCACGTCGTCGACCCGGTGGTCGAGTAACGGCAGTGGCCGACGGCGATGTGGCCGGGCATCGCGGCGAGGGTCTGCTCGTCGAAGACCTGGCTCACCAGGCCCAGATCCTTGAACACGAGGACCTGCGCACCGTCGGAGACGGCGATGCCCGCGGCCTCCTGGCCGCGGTGCTGAAGCGCGTACAACCCGTAGTACGTGAGTTTCGCCACGTCCTCGCCGGGAGCCCAGACACCGAAGACGCCGCACTCTTCGCGCGGCTCGTTCTCGGGTTCGTCCGGGGTGAGAAGATTGCGTGTGTGAACCGACAGATCGGCACTGGTCACCGGGGTGCTCCCTGGGGCTGGACAAAATCGGGGCAGCTCCATTCTACGTGTCGTCCGGGACGTCCCCGACCACACACCCGAACGAGCCCGCCGATCAGAGCCGTAGCAGCGGTAGCCAGTGCGCGATCTCCCCTGCCCGCGCACCCGACGCATCCACCCCTCCCGTGCCCACCGCGTCGTCGAACACCTCGAGTCCCACGACGAGACGCAGCCACGTGCGGGGGTCCGTCTCCACGACATTGGGGGGCGTCCCACGCGTATGCCGCGGGCCTTCGATGCACTGCACCGCCACGAACGGAGGCACCCGCACCTCGACACTCGAACCAGGCGCGATCTGCTCGAGGGTGCGCGCACTGAGCCGCACCGCCGCAGCGAGGTCCGCCCTCGGTGGCTTCTCGTCGCTACTGCCCGACACCCACGGCCCGACGCGCAGGAGTGCCTCACGGAGATCGGCGGGATCGACGGTCTTGCGGGGGGCCATGGCCGTCCAGCTTAATTCGCTGGGCGGTACCGGCCGGTACCGGTCCCGACCGTCGCGACCCGCACCGCGACCGCTCCCCCGACGTTGATCGCAAGATGAGCCAGTGCCGGCGCGAGAACGCTGCCGCTCTCCCTTCGCAACCACGCGAGAGCCAAGCCCGACAGGCCCGTGACGACCACCGTCGTCGCGACGCCGTCGCCGACGGCGATGGCGGGGCGCACGTGCCACAGCCCGAACGCCACGGCCTGAGGTACCGGTCCGACGAGGGCCGTCAGCGCACCCCGGAAGAGCAATTCTTCGGCGAGGACTGTGCCGACCGGAATGTGCAGGCCGATCCATTCGTAGAAGTCCTCGCGCCTGCCCCGTTCGTCGTCGACGAAGTGGGCACGCAGCGCCGGAACGGACAGCGCGACGACGTAGCCGGCCCCGATGGCTCCTGCCGCGGCGGCTCCCCACCGCAGGCCTGCCCGCAGCCGCGACACATCGAGACCGAGAGCATGACGATCGAGACCCGACGCGCGGGTCAACGCCACCGCGCCGACTCCCGCACCGAGCGCGAGCAGCGCGCGGCCCCGCGGCCCGACGGGGGCTGCGGGCAGGACCGCCCCGAGCGCCACCACAGCAACGGCAGCGACCGGCCCGCGCCACATCGCGACGCTCATTTCTCCGGCCCCTGCGTGTTGCGCAGCGCCTCCAACGCTATCCGGATCCGTTCGGTGTCGGTGTCGGTCCATCCCTCGGGTTGCGTCACCGCGACCCATCCGTCGAGCACAGTGGTGCCGTAGTTGTGTCCGTGCCCGTCCGGCACCCCCGCCGCGTTCGTCAGATCGGCCGAGACCTGCCAGAACGTGACGAACGGGAACCAGCGCATCTGCGGCAGCCGGTCGGGTCCGGGCGGCTCCGAGAGCCAGTCGGGTCGCGTGAACAGCAGGTCGGGTGACCACCACACCACCGGGTCCGACGCATGCTGGATGTACAGCACGCGCGGCGACAACCACGGGGTGTCGGGAACGTAGATGTCTTCGCGGCTGTCCGCGAACCGGACGACGAGTCCGTCGGCATAGACCGGATCGACCTCGGTACTGCCCGGGTCGCGGCGTTCGACGAGTTGACCCCACAGCCGATTCGAATTCGGCGGACCAGCCCACAGCACACCGTCGACGGTCTCGCGGATATCGGCGAGGTTGTCGAAAGCGCCCTCACCCGACTGGGTTCCGAGGCTCTCGCCGTAGACGAACAGTTCGGGACGATCGGCCTCGGGGAGCTCGAGCCAGCGCTGGTGCACGCGGTCGATCAGCATCTTCCCTGCGGCAGCAGCTTTTTCCTTGTCTGCAAGGAACGAGATCCAGCTCGGCAGGAACGAGTACTGCCACGCGACCATCGCGACATCGCCGTTGTGCACGAGTTCCATCGACTGCGCCGCCGTGGGATTGACCCAGCCGGTCCCCGTCGTGGGAATGAGCACCAGCACGGAACGGTCGAACGCACCGGTCCGCTCGAGCTCGTCGACGACGAGATCCACACGTTCCTCGGGTGTTTCGGCGGTGTCGAGCCCGACATAGACGCGAATGGGCTCCTGCGCGGGCTCACCGTTGATAGCAGTGAGTTCGTCGGCGTCCAGCCCCCGCGACACGAAGTTCCGGCCCTCGAATCCGAGCGTCTCCCACGGAGCGAACGATTCGGGGCTTCCGGATTTCGAGGGGTCGAGCGGTTGTATCGCCCCAGGTCGGGTGGTGTCGTCCTGGAGGCTGAACGCCGAGTTCGTGATCGCGTAGGCCACACGCAGGAGCACACCGTCGATGAGCATGAAGGTCGCGAGGACGACGAGCATCACCGCGAGAGTGCGGGCCAGACCCACCGGCATGCGTGTGCGGCGGACGAGGTGCCCGGAGATCCAGCGGCCGATGTCGCGCAGTCCGCGCCACAACGAGATCAGCAGCGCGGCAACGGCGAGGGCGAGCAGGCACGTCCGCAGGTAGCCGGAGGTGGTGGTGCCCTCTGCGTTCATGAGGGAGGCCAGCTGTCGTTGCTGGCCGGCGGCGAGCACGAGCGCGACCAGCGATGCGAGGATACCGGCGACGGGCACCGCCACCATGATCGCGCGTTCGACGGGCAGCGGTAGCGGCCACCATGACTGGCCCCGGAGCACGAATCGGGTGACGGCCCAGCCCACGACGCAGCCCAGCCCATACCCGATCGCGGCGTTGATCCCGCCGATGATTCCTTGGAACAGCCAGTCGCGCGGCAGCAGCGACGGCGACAGAGACCAGCAGAAGAACAGAGCGGCGAAGGCCACCCCGGTCGTATCGAGGCTGAGCCACCCCCACACCCGAGCGGTGAGGGGGTGGCGTTCACCGAAATCGGTGACTGCGGCGATGATCTGCCCTTGACGGGCTTCTATCGCTGCCAGCCTGTCGACCTGGGTAGCCGCCATACGGTTACCCGAACAGCGCCGGCAAGGTGCCTTCGTAAACCTCGCGGAGATCGCTCATGGGCACCGAGAAGTGTCCCTGAACCTCGATCGAGTCGGATCCTTCGTCGACGACACCGATCCGGACCCACGGCATGTTCCGTGCCGAGCACATACCCGTGAACCGGGATTCCTCGGTACGCGGGACCGCGACGAGAACACGACCCGTGGACTCGGAGAACAGCGTGACGAACGGATCTGCGCCCTCGGGCAGCAGGATCCGGCAACCCGTCTCGCCGGCGAGCGAGGCTTCGACAACCGCCTGGGCCAACCCACCCTCGGACAGGTCGTGGGCCGCGGAGACCAGCCCGTCGCGCGACGCGGCGAGGAGAATCTCCGACAGCAGGCGTTCCCGCTCGAGGTCGACCTTCGGCGGCACACCGCCGAGGTGGTCGTGTTCGACCTGCGCCCAGATGGATCCGTCGAACTCGTCGTGGGTCTCCCCCAGCAGGATCAGCGTCTCGCCGGGCTCGAGGCCCAGGCCGGTGGGGATACGACGGTGCACGTCGTCGATCACACCGAGGACCGCGACGACGGGCGTCGGCAGGATCGGCGTGGAACCGGTCTGGTTGTAGAAGCTGACGTTGCCGCCCGTCACCGGGATGCCCAGCTGCGCGCAGCCGTCGGCGAGACCGCGCACGGCCTGCTGGAACTGCCACATCACACCGGGATCCTCCGGCGACCCGAAGTTCAGGCAGTTGGACACGGCCTTCGGGGTGGCACCGGTGGTAGCGACGTTGCGGTACGCCTCGGCGAGCGCGAGCTGCGCACCCGCGTACGGATCGAGCTGCGTGTAGCGGCCCGACGCATCGGTGGCCAGCGCGATACCGCGACCGGTCTCCTCGTCGACACGGACCACACCGGCATCGGCGTGCTCGGCCAGCACGGTGTTGCCACGCACATAGCGGTCGTACTGCTCGGTGATCCACTTGCGGCTGCACAACGCAGGCGACGCGAGAAGCTTCAGCAACGTGGCCTTCAGCTCGTCGTCGGTCTCCGGGCGCTTCAGTTTTGCAGTGGTATCGGCGATCAGCGCGTCCTGCGTGTCGGGACGCTGCACCGGACGCTCGTAGACCGGCCCCTCGTGCGCGACCGTGCGCGGCGGCACGTCGACGACGGTCTCGCCGTGCCACGTGATGACGAGACGTTCCCCGTCGGTGACCGCACCGATGTCGGTGGCGAGCACATCCCACTTCTTGCACACAGCCATGAACGCGTCGACGTTCTCGGGCGCCACGACCGCACACATGCGTTCCTGCGACTCCGACGAGAGAACCTCGGCCGGGGTCATGCCCGTCGCGCGCGTCGGGACACGCTCGAGGTAGATGTGCATGCCGCCGTCGCCGGCCGCGGCGAGCTCCGACGTCGCGCAGGACAGCCCGGCACCGCCGAGGTCCTGGATGCCGACGACGAGCTTCTCGCGGTACAGGTCGAGGCAGCACTCGATGAGTACCTTCTCGGTGAACGGGTCTCCGACCTGCACACTCGGCAGCTTCTTCGGGCGGCCACCGCCCTCGCTGTCGTCGAACGTCTCGGACGCGAGAACCGACACGCCACCGATCCCGTCGAGTCCGGTGCGGGCACCGAACAGGATGATCCGGTTACCGGTACCCGACGCGAACGCGAGATGCAGATCCTCGACGCGCATCGCGCCGGCGCACAGCGCGTTGACGAGCGGATTTCCCTGATAGGAGGCGTCGAACACGGTCTCGCCGCCCACGTTGGGCAGGCCGAGGGAGTTGCCGTAACCACCGACACCGCGCACGACACCGTCGACGACGCGCCGGGTGTCGGGGTGGTCGACCGCGCCGAACCGCAACTGGTCCATGACCGCGATCGGTCGAGCACCCATCGCCATGATGTCGCGGACGATGCCGCCGACACCCGTCGCAGCACCCTGATAGGGCTCGACGTAGGAGGGGTGGTTGTGGGATTCGACCTTGAAGGTGACGGCCCAGCCGTCGCCGATGTCGACGACGCCTGCGTTCTCGCCGATGCCCGCAAGCATCGACGAACGCATCTCGTCGGTGGTGGTTTCACCGAAGTACTTCAGGTGCACCTTCGACGACTTGTACGAGCAGTGCTCGGACCACATCACCGAGTACATCGCCAGCTCGGCGTCCGTGGGGCGCCGCCCCAGGATCTCCGTGATGCGGGTGTACTCGTCTTCCTTCAGCCCCAGCTCCCGATAGGGCTGAGCGACATCGGGGGTTTCGGCGGCGTGGGTGACGGTATCCACGTGCGATGACACTGGGCGTCGGGTCCCTTCACTCTGGGATCGAGAAACAGCAGGATCGAAAACAGCAGGCCGGGCGGGCACTGCCGGGAGCCAGTCTATCGGGGAGTCGGTCTCTCCGGCGTTTCCGGTGCCGCGGCGGTGTCGGGAACCGCGTCGCTGCCCTGGCCGGCGGGCGCAGTCGCACGGTGTTCGACGGGTGCGGTCGCACGGTGTTCGACGGGTGCGGTCGCACGGTGTTCGACGGGTGCAGAGGCAGGGTCTTCGACGGGCGCGGAAGCCCCGGGGACGACGAGTCCGCCCAGGTCCACGGTCACCTCGTTCCCGACCGCTGTCAGCATCGGCGCACCGCTGTGCTCACCGTCGTACCGATACCAGCCGGAGTCCAGGGTGAACACCGCGATCACCGGCGGACCGGTGAGATCGACGATCCAGTACTGCGGGATGCCCGCCTCGGCATACTCCGAGAACTTCGTGACCCGGTCGGCGCGGGCGGTGCCGTCGACGGTGACCTCGAGTACCAACCGCACCTCGGAGGACGGAGCTCGATCGGGATCCGCGTCGACGAGTGCCCGGTCGACCACGATGGCGTCGGGGACGCGCACCGTGAGCGGGTCCGTCAGCACCAGAACCTCCACCCCGCCGAGCACGCACAGGCCGTCGGGGAGCTGCTCGTCGAGTTGCAGCGCGAGCGCGAGCGCCGCGTGGTCGTGCGCCGGCCCGGGTCGCGGCGACACGGCCAGCACCCCCTCACAGAGCTCCACGTGGAAGCGGTCGTACTCGGGAAGATCCACCCACTCGTCGAGGCCGAGCAGGTGGTCGGGGAAGGACGGGCCATTCACCTCGACACCCCCGATCGCGAGTCGGACTGGACGCCCTCAGTCTGGCATCGGTCGGCGCGCCGGTCTCAGGAATGAAGCAAGCCCGGTATCAAGAACGAGACAAGCGCGGTGTCAGAAATGCGGCTAGTGCATCCGCATACGTCGTCACATCCGCCGCACCCATCAACTCTCGCGCCGAGTGCATCGCGAGCTGCGGCGCACCGACGTCGACGGTGGTCATGCCCGTTCGAGACGCGGTGATCGGGCCGATCGTCGAACCACACGGCAGATCCGCCCGGTGGACGTACCGCTGCAGGGGGACACCGGCCTGCTCGCACGCGAGCGCGAATGCACCGGCCCCCTCCGCGTCGGTTGCATACCGCAAATTCTGGTTGACCTTGAGCACCGGTCCGCCGCCCACCGCGATCCGGTGGGCGGGTTCGTGCCGGTCCGGATAGTTCGGATGCGTCGCGTGTGCCATGTCGCCCGACGCGACGATCGACCCCGCCAGGGCACGCAGAAACTCGTCGCGACCGCCGCCGCGCACCAGCACGATGCGCTCGAGGACGGTATTCAGCAGATCGGAGAAGGCCCCGCGATCGGACATGCTGCCGACCTCCTCGTGGTCGAACAGGGCCAGCACGGGTATCGGCCCGGCATGCTCGGCCACGTGCCGGGTGGCGGCGAGCAGCGCCTGCTGGCCCGCGTAACACGTGGCCTGGTTGTCCAGTCGCGGTGCGCTGACCAGATCTCCGTCTGCGCCGACGAGCGAACTCGGTGCCAGGTCGTGCGTCATGAGTTCCCAACCGAGGACCGCGGAGGCATCGACGCCGCTCTGCTCCGCGAGATATGCGATGAACGATCGTGGTTCGTTACCGATCCCCCACACACCGTTGACGTGGCGCTGCGGATCGAGTTGCACTCCCTTCCTGTCCTCCGACAGGTGGATGGCGAGCTGCGGTACACGCAGCACGGGCTTGTCGACGCGCACGAGCACGTCCTCGGTGGTGTGCCCGGAGCGGACCGTGAACCGTCCGGACACCCCGAGGTCCCGGTCGAGCCACGAATTGAGCCACGCCCCGCCGTACGGTTCGAGGCCGACGAGCTGCCACCCCGCCGACGCGAGATCCGGGTGCTGTTTGACCCGCAGATTCGGGCTGTCGGTGTGTCCCCCGACGATGCGGAAGGGCCGGGCGGGGCTCGTGTCGTCGCCCTCGGTGCTCCACGCGATGAGCGAGCCGCCCCGGATCACGTAGTACCGGCCCGGTTCGACCGGCCAGCCGGTGGTTTCGTCGAGTTCGGTGAACCCGTTGTCGGTCAGCGTTGCCGCAACCGTCGCGCACACGTGGAACGGTGAGGGCGACAGGTCGACGAAATTACACAGACCCTGGGCATCGGCATGCGTGATCGAAGGCATGCACAGCATCTTCGCACTCGCCGCTGCGCTCAGCTCCCCGACACCGCTGCGCTCAGCGCCCCGACACCGCTGCGCTCAGCGCCCCGACACCGCCGGGTGGGCCTGCCCCACACTCACCGTGACGATGTCCTGGTAGAACGCCACATAGCCGCGAAGCCGGGCTACCTGCTGCATCGGCTCCTCGTAGCTCCAGCACAGCGACTGCTCGCCGTCACCGTCGAAACGCCAGTACGTGGCCTCACCCTTGAACGGACACCGCGACCCGGCCTCCTCGGCCCGTGTCAGGTCCACCACGACGTCCGCGCGCGGAAAATAGAACACCAGACCGTGGTCCTGCTCGTCGACGAGCAACGAACCCGTGGTCTCGGCGAGGCGTACTCCGTCCAAGGTCGCACGTACCACGTTGCGGCGTGCGTGGATATCGACCCGATAATCGGGCCTGGCCGCGAAGCCCGTGGTGCTCTGCGGGCGCGTCTCGGCGTCGTGCACAGTCATCGGCACTCTCCTGTTCGGTATTCCTGAGGTCTCACAACCGCGCGCTTGCAGGTATCGCGGAATGGTCGGCCTGCAGCGGCCGGATCATCGCTTCCTGGGTGAACGACGCGAGTAGTTCCCCACTTTCGGTGTGTACCTGGCCGCGCACGTAGGACATACCGCCACCCACCTGGGTGCTCTCGTGCGAGTAGAGCAGCCATCCGTCCCATCGGACGGGTTCGTGGAACGCGACCGCAACCGTCATGATCCCGGTCGAGATCGTCCGATGAGCCTGACTCGTTCCCACCCCGTCGTGTGCCCGCATGGTCGCGGAAACCGACAGGTGCCCGGTGAAGTGCGCAATGAGCGCCTTGGCCAGGTCGGTACGCGTCGGGATCGGGTCGTAATGCAGCCAGGCATAGAGTTCGGGTGGCCCGACCTCTTCGGGGCTGCGGACATCGACGACGTCGACGACCCGCAACTCCCGTCCGGTCATAGGCATGTCGTTCAGATGGGCTTCGGCAGGCGGGGCGACCTCGGGTCGGGGCGCGTGGTGGCGGATGACGTCCGGGGTCGGAAGGTCCGCGAGAATCGATACCATCGCGTGACGTCGACCGTTCTGGCAGACCGCCACATTCGCACTCACCATGGTGCGTCCCGCGTGAATGACATCGATGTCGAAATCGACCGGCTCATCCGCATCGACCGCGCGCGAGAAGATCGCCCGCGCTGATCGGATCTCCTTGTCGGGAAATCGTTTCGCCACTGCAACGATCGACTGGGCGAGCAGCTGGGTGCCATCGACCACACGTCGTCCTCCTCCGTCGCTCTCCCCGGTGAAGCTGTTCTCCCCCGTCGGCGTCACGTCGAAGATGCGCAGCATGCGATCCACCGAAGATTCTTCGGGCACAGGTGCTTCGCCTGACGTCGCAGGAGTGGAGTGAGCTGTACCGGGAGATGACATTTACCGGTCCTTCGTGAGGGGATCGGGGACAATGCGCTACAGCGTACGTCCGCGCGACCCGAACTGTGGATACCCAAACTTTTGCGTATTCCTACTCACGACAAGATCGGCCCAGTCCGGCACACTTGTGCTCGGCGCCGCCGGAGGGGGATGACGGAGGCGCCGGCTCGGGAATCGATCGGGGGGTTGAATTCCGGGTGCATACGGACGAGGGACCTCATAGCCGATCGGGACGGCGACGGGGTCCCTCGTTTCGTTTCCGAACGCAAAGTCCCCGCCGTCCTGGTGGACGGCGGGGACTTCGGAAGAACAGGAATCAGGCGTTCACAACGGCATCGAGAACGCTGTAGAACATGCCGAGCCCGTCGTCGCTCGGACCGGTGAGCGCTTCGGTGGCATGCTCGGGGTGCGGCATGAGACCCACCACGCGGCCGTTCGCCGAGGAGATACCGGCGATGCCGCGCTGCGAACCGTTCGGATTGTCGCCCGAGTAGCGGAACACGACGCGCCCTTCGCCTTCGAGCTCGTCGAGGACCTGCTCGGACGCCTGGTAGCGACCCTCACCCGACTTGAGCGGTACGAGGATCTCGGCGCCCGACTCGTATCGCGACGTCCACGCGGTGTTACCGGCCTCGACCTTCAGCCACTGGTCGCGGCAGATGAAGTGCAGACCGGCGTTGCGGGTGAGTGCGCCCGGCAGCAGACCGGCCTCGCACAGCACCTGGAAGCCGTTGCAGATGCCGAGGACGGGCATGCCGCCCTGCGCGGCTTCGACGACCTTGCCCATCACCGGAGCGAACCGGGCGATGGCGCCGCAGCGCAGGTAGTCGCCGTAGGAGAATCCGCCGGGCACGATGACCGCGTCGACGTTCTTCAGGTCGGCGTCGCCGTGCCACAAGCTCACGGCCTCACCACCGGCGAGCTTCACGGCGCGGGATGCATCGACGTCGTCGAGCGTTCCCGGGAACGTGATGACTCCGATGCGGGCGCTCATGCCTCACCGTCGATTCGACGGACCGTCCAGTCCTCGATCACGGTGTTCGCGAGGAGACCCTCGGCGATCTTCTCGAGCTCGGCATCCTCGACGCTGCCGTCGATCTCCAGCTCGAACCGCTTTCCCTGACGGACATCGGTCACGCCCGCGAAGCCCAGCCGCGACAGCGCCCCGACAATGGCCTGGCCCTGGGGGTCGAGAATCTCGGCCTTGGGCATGACTTCGACGACGACACGCGCCACGTGCTGCTCCTCGGTAGTAGTGCTGGTGTCCGGAGACGGATACCGGACACGCTGCAGTTTACCGGCCCACGCGCAGCGGTCGAGCCCGGCATACTCGGACCCATGCGACTCACGCACTTCGGACACTCCTGCATCCTGCTCGAACACAACGACACCACGATCCTGTTCGACCCAGGCAACTTCTCGCACGGCTTCGAAGGGATCACCGGGCTCGACGCCGTCCTCGTCACCCACCAGCACCCCGACCACGCCGACCCGGCACGACTCCCCGCCCTGCTCGAGGCCAACCCGGGCGCCGCACTGTTCTCGGACCCGCAGTCGGCATCGATGCTCGACGGGGACTGGTCGGCGGTGCGTCCCGGCGACACGTTCACCGTCGGCAACCTCACCGTCCGCGGCACCGGTGGACGCCACGCGGTGATCCACCCCGAGCTGCCGGTGATCGACAACACCGCCTACCTCGTCGGCGACGACGAGAACCCGGCACGCCTACTTCATCCGGGCGATTCGCTCTACATCCCGCACGAGAAGGTCGATGTGCTCGCGCTGCCGTCCGCTGCTCCCTGGCTGAAGATCTGGGAGTCCGTCGACTATCTGCGGGCGATCAACCCCCGGGTGGCGGTGCCGATCCACCAGGGCATCATCACCGACCAGGCCAACGGGATCTTCTACGGCCGGTACTCCGAGATGGCACCCGAGGGCACCGAGTTCCGGGTGCTGAAGCACGAGGACGACCAAGAGGTCTGATCACCGGGCGGTCTGATCACCGGGCGGCGCGACCCGCCGCCCGGCCCGAGAAGATGCAGCCGCCGAGGAACGTACCTTCGAGTGCCCGGTAGCCGTGGACGCCGCCGCCACCGAAGCCCGCGACCTCACCCGCGGCGAACAGCCCGTCGAACACCGACCCGTCGGCTTTGCGCACCCGCGACGACAGGTCGGTCTCGAGCCCGCCGAGCGTCTTGCGGGTGAGCAGGTGCAGTTTGACGGCGATGAGCGGCCCGGCCTTGGGGTCGAGGATGCGGTGCGGCGACGCGATCCTCGCGATCCGGTCCGGTTTGTAGGCTCGGGCCGCACGCAACGCCGCGACCTGCAGGTCCTTCGTGTACTTGTTGGCGATCTCGCGGTCGCGGGCCTCGATCGTCGACCGCACCGTCGCGTAGTCGAGCGGCGCATCGGGGCTGAGTTCGTTCATGCCTGCGACGAGGTCGGCAAGATTGTCGCGCACCACGAAGTCGACGCCACGCTCCTTGAACGCCTCCACCGGTCCGGGGGCACCGGACTTGATGCGTTGCAGAAGCAGGCCGATATCGCGCCCGGTCA
The DNA here is from genome assembly GCF_042730275.1 of Rhodococcus sp. NPDC060086. Taxonomy (NCBI): domain Bacteria; kingdom Bacillati; phylum Actinomycetota; class Actinomycetes; order Mycobacteriales; family Nocardiaceae; genus Rhodococcus; species Rhodococcus sp. NPDC060086. The sequence goes on along the minus strand of NZ_JBHWWZ010000019.1, from coordinate 80,064 downwards.
GGTCGGGGTTCTGCTCCGAGCCGGAGAGCCCGAACTCTTTCTCGATGATCTTCTGGTCGAGCACGAACCACGTGTGGTCGTGGCCGGTTTTCACGATGTACTCGAGCGTGCCGAGGGTGTCGAACCCGGGGAACAGCGGCACCGGGAGCCGTTTGCCGGTTGCGTCGAGCCACAGCGAGGACGGTCCGGGCAGGATGCGGATGCCGTGGTTCGGCCATACGGGGTCGTAGTTGGTGATGCCCTCGGTGTAGTGCCACATGCGGTCGCGGTTGACGACGTTGCCGCCTGCGTTCTCGGTGATCTCGAGCATTCTGCCGTCGACGTGCGCGGGTACCCCGGTGAGCATGTGCTTCGGCGGCTCCCCCAGCCGCTTCGGCCAGTTCTTCTTCACGAGGTCGTAGTTGCCCCCGATGCCGCCGGAGGTGACGATCACGGATCCCGCCGAGAACTCGAAGTCGCCGACCGCGGTGCGCGACGACTTCACTCCGCGCGCGGCCGTGGTCGGTTCGAGGACCGTGCCGCGCACACCGGTGACCGCGCCACCCGTCACCACCAGCTCGTCCACCTGATGCCGGTGCTTCAGCGTGACCAGTCCGCGGTCGACACCGTCGCGCACCTTCCGCGCGAAGACCTCGACGAGTGCCGGACCTGTCCCCCACGTGATGTGGAAGCGTGGAACGGAATTGCCGTGGCCGCCGGCGTCGTAACCGCCCCGTTCGGCCCAATTGACCATCGGGAAGATCTTCAGGCCCCGCTCCCGGAGCCAGGCGTACTTCTCCCCCGCCGCGAACTCGACGTAGGCCTGCGCCCAGCGGCGGGGCCAGCGGTCCTCGTCGTCACGGTCGAACCCGGCGGTACCCATCCAATCCTGGAGGGCCAATTCGTACGAGTCCTTGATCCCGAGGCGACGCTGATCGGGGCTGTCGATGAAGAACAACCCGCCGAACGACCAGAAGGCCTGCCCGCCGAGATTGTTCGAATTCTCCTGATCGACGAGCAGCACCTTGCGGCCCGCGTCGATCAACTCCCCCGTAGCGACCAACCCTGCGAGACCCGCGCCCACCACGATCACGTCTGCATCCATGGACGGAAAGCCTACCGACCGGTAGCGCCCAGCGGGAGGCGAGTCCGATGATCTCGCCCAGCAGAGCTCAGGCAGCGCTGCGGTCGAATACGGTGCGCTGCCAACGGTAGACGGCAGGCTCGGCGCCGTGGTGCAGTGCGATGTCGACCGCGTCGAGCATCGCCTGTCGCGGCCCCGGCTTCGCAAGGTGCGCACCGGAGATCGCGACGCGCAGCAGTTCGCCGCGCCGGGCGACGCGTCCCGCTCCGATCACCATCGCGCGACACCACCACGGTTCGGTTTTCGCGCCGTCGCCGATCCCGTACACGCGGGATTTGACGACGGTGTCGCGTTCGAGATCGCGAATACCCGCGACGTCGGCCATCAGACGGAAACCGGTCTGCGGGAGCGCGGCGAGCGCACCCGACGACGCGAGCCAGCGCGGCGGCGCGAACAGGCGGGTGCGCAGCCCGGTCTCCTCGAGCACACGATCGGCTGCGAGCAGACGCAGACGGGCCTCGTGTTCGGGTAGCGATGCGAACTCGGCGCGACGTCGCTTGGTGGCGGCCTGGTCGTATCCGTGCAGCACGATCGCGTCGCCGCCTTCACGGCGTTCGAGTAGCCACTCCTGGGTCTCCGGATCGTTGATCAGGCGGTAGTGGTCCTTGAGTCTCGGTGCCACGAACAACGACAGCGGCACTCCGCGTGTGTCCATCTCCCGCGCGAAACCGTCGATGACATCGCGCGTGGCGTCCCGGATCCCCGACACCGACACGATCAGCTGTCCGCTCATGTCTTTCACGATGCACCACAGGGGTGAACGGAAACCGTCGGGGGCTTGAAAAGCGGCACAACATGCACTCCGAGGTCGGCATACTCGAGCTCATGACCGACGAACCTCGAGTGGACTGGGATCCGCGATCCGACGCAGTACAGGCGAACCAGGTCGCGGCGTACGACGAGATGCGCGGCCGGTGCCCCGTCGCGCACAGTGCGTATCGCAACTGGACGGTGTTCCGGCACTCCGACACCGTGCGGATTCTCGACGACCCCGACACGTTCAGCAACGCCGTGTCGTCGCACTTGTCGGTTCCCAACGGCATGGATCCGCCCGAGCACACCCCGTTCCGAGCAATCAACGACCGGTATTTCACGCCCGAGAGAATGGCGGCGTTCGAACCCGCGTGCCGGGAGGTGTCGCGGAACCTGGTCGACGCGCTCGGCGGCGGTGAGGTCGAGATCGTCGCGGCGCTCGCCGAACCGTTCGCGAACCACATCCAGTGCAGCTTCATGGGTTGGCCCGAGCGTCTCCACGAACCTCTGCGGGACTGGACCCGCAAGAACCGGGAGGCGACGCGCGCACTCGACCGCGCGGCCATGTCGGCGATCGCCCTCGAGTTCGACGGGTATATCCGTGAGCAGCTCGGCGAGCGACGCACCGCCGGACGGAACGCCCCCCGCGACGTCACGACCGATCTCCTCGCCGAGCAGGTCGACGGACGACCGTTGTCCGATGCCGAACTGGTCTCGCTCATCCGTAACTGGACGGTCGGGGAACTGAGCACGATCGCGTCGTGTGTCGGCATCCTCGTGTCGTTCCTGGCGTCGAATCCGGATATTCAACGTCATCTCCGCGCGGAGCCCGATCGCATCGGTGCCGCGTGCGACGAGATCCTGCGCATGCAGGCACCGCTGATCGCAAACCGCCGTCGCACGACACGGGAGGTGACGATCGCGGGCCGGACGATCCCGGCTGACGAACGCGTCATGGTGCTGTGGGCCTCGGCGAACCGCGACGAGGATGTCTTCGGTGACCCCGACGAGTTCCGTCTCGACCGCACTCCGGCCGACAACCTGCTCTACGGTCGCGGGATCCATTACTGCCCGGGCGCACCGCTGGCGCGGCTCGAATTGACAGTTCTGATCGAGGAGCTACTCGCCGCCACCGAATCCATCGATGCCGTCCAGGGAGCGACACCGACATACGCCGCATATCCGGCGGGCGGGTTCACGTCGGTTCCTGTGTCACTTCAGCGGAGGTGAGTGAGGGAGGTCTCGAAGGCCGGGACCGGTGCAGCCCGCATCTGTCCGAGGGGTCTACTTTTCGGGCGTGACGAACCGGCATCCGACGTTCCCCAGCCTGCTCTCGCCCGGCACCATCGGCCCCCTCGCCCTGGACAACCGGGTCGTGATGCCCGCGATGGATATGAACCTATGCGAGGACGGTGAGATCGAAAAGGGCGACATCGACCATTTCGTCGCCCGCGCCGCGGGTGGAACCGGGCTGATCATCACCGGATGCTGCGCGGTCGCGTACCCGGCCGGGTGCGCCAGCACGAAGGAACCCGGCCTGTCCGAGGACCGGTTCATTCCGGGGCTCAAAGCGCTCGCGGACGCCGTGCACGATGCGGGAAGCAAGCTGTGTGTGCAGATGGTGCACCACGGCAAGGTCGCACGTATCGACACGCTCGAAGGTCGGCCGCAGCTGGTTCCGAGCATCCCCACACCGCCGAGCGACATGAGCGCGTTCGCCGACAACACCCCCGCCGAACTGAAGCGGATGGCCGGCATCACGGCAGGCAAACAGACCACCTACAACGAGGCCGACACGGAGGACCTCGCGTGGCTGGTCCGGATGTTCGCCGAGGCCGCAGGTCGTGTGAAGGCCGCCGGTGGCGATGCGGTCGAGATCCACGCCGCCCACAACTACGTTCTCGGCGCATTTCTGAGCCGGTACTCGAACCAGCGCACCGACGAGTACGGCGGGTCGCTGGAGAATCGGGCACGTTTGACGGTCGAGGTGATCCGCGCGGTCAAGGCCGAGGTCGGCGACAGCCTCGCCGTCATCGTGCGCCTCGCCGGGCAGGAATACGGCGAGTCGAACGGTCTCACCCTCGAGGAGTCCACGGCCGCGGCCGTCATGTGCGAGCAGGCCGGAGCCGACGCCATCCACGTCACCGGTACCGCGCTCAACGCCTTCGCGAACTTCACCGACGGCCCGCTTCCCGACAAGATCGGCTTCTACACGGACAACGCGTCGGCCATCAAGCGTGCGGTGTCCGTCCCCGTCATCACGGTGGGACGCATGTTGCCCGAGGTCGGCGAGAAGATGATCGCCGAGGGCCGCACCGACTTCGTGGCGATGGGTCGCCAGTTGCTGGCCGATGCCGACCTGGTGAACAAGCTCGAGTCGGGACGCACCGAGCAGGTCCGCCCGTGCATCAACTGCTACGTGTGCGTCCAGGAGAACTTCTGGGACGCCACCCCGATCTGTGCGGTCAACCCCACCTTGGGCAACGAAGCCCTCGTGCCGTTCGTACGAGGCGCGACGAGCAAGCACGTCGTGGTCATCGGAGCCGGACCGGGCGGCCTGGAGACGGCGCGAGTCGCAACCGAGCGCGGCCACCGGGTCACGGTCCTCGAGAAGGCCGACCGGCTCGGTGGAACGATGTGGTTCTCCAGCCTGACCACCCCCGACAACGAACGCATGCTGAAGTGGCAGACCCAGGAGATCGCCAGGCTCGGCATCGACGTGCGTCTGAACACCGAGGCGACAGCAGCGTCGGTGCGTGAGTTGAACCCGGACGTCGTGGTCGTGGCCACCGGCGCAGTGCGTGAACGACCGGCGATCCCCGGTGGCACCCTCCCCCACGTGCACACCGGCGACAGTATGCGCGCGCTGATGACGGGCACCGGCGACGTATCGGACCAGTCGCTCTTCCTGCGCGTGGCCGGCCGGCTCGGCAAGCTCGCCCGCATCACCACGAGCCCCGAGAAGATCCGCGTCCTCAGCCGCAAGTACCTGAAGTTCCTTCCGATGGCGAAGGACGTCGTGGTGATCGGCGGCTCTCTCGTCGGGCTCGAACTCGCGGAGTTCATGGCCGAACGCGGAAGCCGCGTCACGCTGCTCGCCGAGGGTCAGCAGCTCGGTGTTCCGATGGCGATGCCGCGCCGGTGGACCGCCGTCAAGCACGCGCGCGAGGTCGGCCTCGAGGTGCACCGCAACGCGACCGTGCACCGCATCACGCCGAAGACCGTGGAGTTCACCGTCGACGGCAAGAGCATGTCTGCGCCGGCGCGCATGGTGATCGTCGCGTCCGGTGTCTCTGCTGCGGCGCCGCTGGCCGATCAGCTCGCGGACTCCGGCCTCGACGTGCGGATCGTCGGCGACGCAGGCAGCGTCGACTACATCGAAGGCGCCATCCACACAGCGTGGAAGGTCGCGACCGCACTCTGACAGGTCCGGATACGCAACGGCCGCCGACATGGAAATGTCGGCGGCCGTTGTGCATGAAGCGTTGCACATCCGGATGTCAGGCGTCGGCGGTGTCCTGTTCGAGAGCGATGCCTGCAAACGTGTCGCGGTGTACGGCGTCGGTGAGCGGGCGTCCGGTGCGCCATCCGAACCGTTCGAGGTCGGGAACCTCTTGCAACGCGGTCACCGGCCCGACGCACAACCACGCGATGGGCCGCACCGGATCGGAGATTCCGACGAAATCGGAGAGGAAGGGCTCTTCGTAGAACGACACCCAGCCCACGCCGAGTCCCTCCGCGGTCGCGGCGAGCCAGAGATTCTGGATCGCCAGCACCGCGGAGAACAAGCCGGATTCGTCGATCGTGTGGCGGCCGAGGATGTGCTTGCCGCCGCGCTCCGGGTCGTAGGTGACGACGATGCCCGTGCCCGATTCGACGATGCCCTCGACCTTGATCGGGTCGAAGGTGCCCTTACGGTCCTCCGGCAACGAGTCGGCGAAAGCCTGGCGGCATCCGGCCACATGCGCGGCGAACTGTTCGAGGCGCTGCGTGTCCTGCACAACCACGAAGTCCCAGGGCTGAGTGTTGCCGACGCTCGGTGCGTGGTGTGCGGCCCCGAGGACGCGCCACAGCACGTCTTCGGAGAGCACGTCCCCGCTGAACTCGGCGCGCACGTCTCGGCGCATGCGGATGATGTCGTACAGCGCGTCGCGCGCGTCGGTGGAAAACATGTCTCTGGTGCTCTGTTCTCGTGCTGTGTCGATCGGAATCAGGGTCGATCGGAATCAGGCCGGAAGGATCTCTTCGAGCGCGTCGATCACTTCGGGTGCGTCGGGCTCGGTGCGGGGACGGAAGCGGTTCACGACGGTGCCGTCGGGCGCGATCAGGAACTTCTCGAAGTTCCACTGGATGTCGCCGGCTTCACCGCTGGCGTCGGCCTGCTTCGTGAGCTCGGCGTACAGCGGATGCCGGTTCTCACCGTTGACCTCGATCTTCTCGAGCAGCGGGAACGTGACGCCGTAGGTCGTGGAGCAGAACTCCTGGATCTCCTCGGCGGTGCCGGGTTCCTGACCCATGAACTGGTTGCACGGGACACCGATGACGAACAGGCCCCGGTCCGCGTAATCCTTCGCGAGCTGCTCGAGCACGGTGTACTGCGGTGTCAGCCCGCACTTGGAAGCAACATTGACGACGAGCAGCGCGTGGCCGTCGTACGCGCCGAGGCTGGTGGGCTCACCCGAGAGGGTGTTGATAGCGATGTTCTGCAGAGGCGTGGTCATACGACCAAGCTAGCGTGCCTGCCGTCACCACCCCGGAACGGCAGCGTCCGGCCGGTTCCCCTCCCACCCGGGGAACGGGGAACCGGCCGGACCTTCGGGTCGGTGGTACTAGACCGACACCTTCTCCAGCCGTGACGGCTCTGCTGCCGGTTCGGGCATGCCGTGGTCGTCGCCGAGCGAGTTCTCGTCGAACGGCAGCCGGCCCGACAGCACCTCGTCGACGCGCTCGCGGTCGACCGAGCGGGTCCACGTGCCGATCAACAGCGTCGCGACGGCGTTGCCGGAGAAGTTGGTGACCGCGCGCGCCTCCGACATGAATCGGTCGACACCCACGATCAGCCCGACACCGTCGAGCAGATCCGGACGGTGACTCTGAAGGCCACCCGCGAGCGTCGCCAGGCCCGCGCCGGTGACCCCGGCCGCGCCCTTCGATGCGATCACCATGAACAACAGCAGCGACAACTGCTCCGACAGAGTGAGCGGGCTGCCCATGGCGTCGGCGACGAACAGCGCGGCCATCGTCAGGTAGATCGCGGTTCCGTCGAGGTTGAACGAGTAGCCCGTGGGCACCACGACACCGACGGTGGTGCGCTCGACCCCGAGGTGCTCCATCTTGGCGATCAGTCGCGGCAATGCCGATTCCGACGACGACGTCGCGAAGATCAGCAGGTATTCGCGGGCGAGATAGCGGACGAGTTTGAACACCGACACTCCTGCCACGGCCTTGAGCAGCGAGCCGAGCACGCCGAACACGAACACCAGGCACGTGAGGTAGAAGGCGAGCATCAGGGCGCCCAACTGCACCACAGCGCTCAGTCCCGTCTGACCGACGACATTGGCGATCGCACCGAACGCGCCGATCGGGGCGAGCCACAAGATCATGGTGAGGATCTTGAAGACGAGCTTCTGGACATGCGCGATACCGCGCAGAATCGGCTCACCGGACTTCCCGATGCCCTGGATCGCGAATCCGACGAGCAACGCCACGAACAAGGTCTGCAGCACGCTGCCCGCGGTGAGAGCGGACAGCAGCGATGTGGGGATGATCGAGGAGATGAAATCGGCGGTGCCGCCTGCGGCGTGCGCCTGCTCGGCGAGTGCGGCACCCGAGCCTGTGGTCTCCGGGTCCAGCGTCAGACCGGAACCCGGATCGAGAAGGTTGCCGACGCCGAGACCGATCGCGAGAGCGACCGTCGACATCCCGATGAAGTAGACGAGGGCGAGACCGCCGATGCGCCCGACGCTGGCAGCAGCACGCACTGATCCGATGCCGAGCACGATGGTGCAGAAGATCACCGGGCTGATCATCATCTTGATGAGATCGACGAACATCGTGCCGAGTACGCCGAGCGACTTGCCCGCCTCGGGTGCCAGCCATCCGACGGCCACACCCGCGACCACCGCGACGATGACGCCGATGTACAACCAGTGGGTGCGATCGCGGCGTTTCGCCCCGCGCGTGGTGATACTCATGTGTGCCCTTCACGTTGTGGTGCAGCGTCGGCGACGAACCTGCTCGAATCGAGGTTCCACCGGCATCGGGTCGGGTGACCGAGGTCACGCGCACTAGGAACATGGTGGAGTGAACGGCGGTGTCAGCAGAAGATTGCGTGCATTGTGTTCACGGGGAACGTGCGCGTGAACACTCGGAGAATTCGCGCGGCGGGAGGTCGAGATGCGGTCGGTACGAGATCGCGGACGTCCGCTGAGCGTCGCGCGGCAGCTGCTGATCCTGCAGCTGGTGGTGTTCACGGTGATGGCCGTCGTAGCGGGAATCCTGTTCGTACTCGACGAACGCCGCGAGGCCGACGACGCGACCGCACGCGAAGTGACGGAGATCGCCGACACCTTCGCGCAGTTTCCCGAGGTCGCTCAGGGGATCGCCGCGAGCGACGCCGACGGTGACCTACAGGTGCGGGCCGAGAAGGTGCGCACGTCGACCGGAGTCGATTTCGTAGTGGTGATGGGCAGGGACGAGATCCGGTTGACCCATCCCACCCGCGAGGAGATCGGGCGACCGTACACAGGTCACACAGAACCGGCCCGTGCCGGTGAGACGTTCACCGAGACGTACACGGGCTCGCTCGGACCATCGATCCGGGCTGTCGCACCCGTGTACGACGAGGCGGACGACCTCGTCGGCTTCGTGTCCGTCGGGGTGACACGCACACGCATCTGGCAAGAATTCGTCACGGGGTTACCCACGATCCTCGGGGTGGTCGCGGCCGGAGTTGCAGTGTCGGCAGCCGGGGCGTACCTCATCGCACGGCGGTTCCGGCGGCAGACGCTGGGCCTCGACGCGCGGCAGCTCCGCACTCTCTACGAGCATCACGACGCGGTGCTGCATTCGATCGGCGAAGGGCTCCTCGTGCTCGACACCGAGTCACCCACACCGCGGATCGAGGTCGTCAACGACGAGGCGCGGCGACTACTCGATCTGCAGCGTGCGGGTCCGGTCCCGTTCGACGCGTTGCCTGCCACGCTCCGCGACGCGGTGACCCGCCACGACGTGCGGGACGAAATCCATGTGACCGTGGACCGCGTGCTCCTGGTCAACAGTGATGCGGTGCGGTGGGACGGGCGAACGCTCGGGACGGTCGTGACACTGCGGGACCACACGGAATTGCGAGGGGTGCTCGGTGAACTCGACGCGGTGAAAAGTCTCGCCGAATCGCTGCGCGCGCAGGCCCACGAATCCGCCAACCGTCTGCACACGATCATCACGATGGTCGAACTCGGCAGAACCACCGAAGCGGTCGCATTCGCGACCGACGAGCTCGCGATGTCGCAGGCACTCATCGATCGTCTCACCTCGTCCGTGCGCGAACCGGCGCTCGTTGCGCTGCTGCTCGGCAAGACCGCGGACGCTTCCGACCGCGGCGTGGAGCTGACGATCACCGAGGACACGGCGCTCGAGTCCACCCCACCGATGAGCACTCGCGACCTGGTGACGCTCGTGGGCAACCTCGTCGACAACGCGATCGATGCCGCGCGCACGTCGGAGGAACAGTGGGTCGAGGTGGGGATACGGCAGGATGAAAGCACCATGATCATCGAAGTCGCCGACAGCGGACCGGGCATGTCCGCGGAGACACTGGCCCGAGCGACCACACGCGGTTATTCCACGAAATCGGATCACCACGGTCTCGGTCTGGCGCTCGTCAACGGACTCGTGGGCAGGTACCGGGGAGCCCTGCGCACCGAGCCGTCTCTCGGCTCGATGGTGGTCGTAGAGATTCCGCTCGGTCGCGCCGAGCCCGGAGAAGGCGCATGATTCGCGTGCTGATCGTCGAGGACGAACCTCTTATCGCGCAGGCGCATCGCGAATACCTCGCTCGTATACCAGGTTTCACTGTCGCCGGGGTGGCTCATACCGGACAGGATGCACTGCGCGCCGTGGCCACCGCAGCCCACGCCGGCAATCCGGTCGAGCTGGTGCTCCTCGATATCGGGCTACCCGATACCAGCGGACTCGATATCGCGGCCGCTCTCAGCGTGTTCCACCCGAGTCCCGACATCATCGCCGTGACCTCGGCGCGCGAACTCGAGGTGGTACGCACCGCTGTCGCCCGCGGAATCGTGCTGTATCTGCTCAAACCCTTCACGTTCGCTGCCCTGCGCGACAAGCTCGAACATTACGTGGCCTACCGCGAGGCACTCGACGGCGCGGGGAAAGCCGCCGGCCAGCACGAAATCGACCGCGCGATGGCTGCCCTGCGGACATCGGACTCACGCGCGTCGAGCCCGAAAGGCATCGCACCCGCGACACTCGACCGGATCGTCGGCTTCCTCCGTGAAGCCGACGAGCCGTGCACCGCCGCACAGGTGGGTGCGGGGATCGGGGTGTCGCGGGTGACGGCGTGGCGCTATCTCGAACGTCTTGCCGACGACGGCGCGCTCGTGCGGCTCACCGAGTACGGCCGGGCCGGCAGGCCGCAGGTGCGCTACGCCCGACGGACGTGACGCGTCAGCGTGTACCGCTGAACTCCACGACCGTCGAGCCCCAGCCGATCGCTCCGAATCGCGTTGTTCCACAGCCTGATTCCGATATCAGAGCGGACAGCTCGGCCTCGGTGCGCTGCCCCGCTCCGTGGAGGCACAGTTTCAGGAGGTCTGCCTCGGTGTCGTGGTCGTCCGTGGTGTTCGGGTCGAGCAGATCGGTCACCAGCACGACCCGGCGCGCGGACGCACCGAGCGCCGCGATCAGCATTCGCGCGTCGGCGTCGGGATGGCAGTCGACCATCTCGACCGCAACGGCCAGGTCGACGGGCGCTGAGAGGGCAGTGAACTCGCTGCCGTCGATACGCTTGATCGCACCCCGGCGCGACTCCGCTACATCGCCCAGATTCCTGGTGTTCTGCGCTGGCAGTCCCACCAGGGAGATCTCGAGTTCCGGCAGGACCCGGGCGAGGTGGTCGGCGTATACGCCTGCGCCCTCTCCGTAGATCGCGACGGTACGTACGCCGTCGAGATCGACCGCATCGGGTAGGGCCGGCGCGCGGTAGACGGATCCGGACGCGACCTCCTCGTGGAAGCCGTCCACGAACCCGGGATCCTTCTGTTTGTCGGCGAAGCTGTGACCTGCCGCGGCTGCCCCGGTCCGAACCGACTCGAGCAACCCGAGGAACGCCATGTCGAGGCGGGTATGAATCTTCTCGAAGTGCAGGGCCTGACTGGCGAACGCGTCCTGATCGGCCAGGAGCGATCCCATCTCGGTGAGCGCGAAGTGCCCCTCGTCCACCGAGACCAGGTCCATCAGCACGAGATGACGCAGCAGTTTCGCCGTCGCACCGGGATGGGTCCCGCACTCGGCGGCGACAGCTTCCGCCGTGTCGGCGCCGCCGTCGATCGCCTCGAACAACCCGACGGTGACCGCCGTCCTGATCACCAACGGTGGCAGCAATTCCGACATCTCGTGCAGTTGCTCGTTGGGGTCGATCTCGACATCCGCAGCATCTACCGGTGATCCCGGGTCTGCCTGCGTGACCTCACGGTGACGCCAGTAGCCGGCGATCTCCACGAACTGCTTGGCGATCTCCTTGTCCAGCTTCGCCCAGCGCCGCAGCGGCTTGATCGTCAGCGTCTCGCCTGCGACCCACAGGTAGGGCTGCCCCGGCCTCCACTGCGCTGTCTTCACCGTCTCGACCAACCGCGACTCACCGTCGTTCTCGGAGCGGAACAGCCACGTCACGTCCAGGGGCGCCTCACATTTCAGCTCCTGCCGATGCGACGGTTCGGCCACCTCGATCACCACCGTCGCGGGCAGATCGGACGGGAGCTGCTCGAGGCAGTGCGCAATCGCGGGCAGCGCCGTCTCGTCACCGGCGATCAGCATCCAGTCGACGCCTGCGGGAAGACCCGCCGAGTGCTTCGGCCCTGCCATGAGGACCTTCTCCCCCGGCTGCACGCGATTCGCCCAGTCGGCGGCCAGCCCACCCTCGTGCATCGCGAAATCGATTGCCATCTCGCGGGTGTCCTCGTCGAAGGAACGCACCGTGTAGGTCCGGGCGTACTGGAACGATCCCGACGGCCACTCGACGGCTCCGCTCTCGGAGTTCCGTGGCACCTCGAACGGCAGTTCTCCGGTCCGGGGGTCGACCGGCAACAGCTTGACGTCGTCGTCGAAACCGCTGGTCCGCACCGCAGGCAACTGAACACCGTCTCGAACATGACCGTCCATCGACGGACCGCCGACCGTCACCCGGCGCATGCCGGGGGTGACGTCCTCGACTCGGAGGATGTCCACCTCTCGGATACAGATCGGAAATACCTCGAGCTCACGGACGGTCCCTGCCATCGATAGGCCTTTCTCCAAGACAGACGTACGCAATCAGTTTCCTGCAGGTCTCACTTCGTGCCGCCGCGTCGGTGACGGCGTTGCTGTACTCGGACATCTCCGGTCACGGTGGAGGCTACGACGACACAGAGCTCGGCCGGCGCTGCAGATCCAGAACAGCGATCCCCCAGCCGACCAATCGTGACTCGGTGACGCCGAGACCTGCATCTGCTGCGACGGCGGTGAATTCGTGCAAGGTGCGCACACCCGTTCCGTGCATGCAGAGCATCAGCAGGTCGAACTCAGCAGCGTCCTCGGTCAGTGGCGCACCGTCGGAGCCCTCATCGAGCAATCGTTCCACCACCACGAGCTTGCCACCTTGTGCGACCGAGTCGATCGCGTTGCGCAACAACATCGCCAGGTCGCAGTCCTGAAGTCGGCCGGTTGCCTCGAGGAGCAAGTACGCGTCGAACGCTCCGGTCGTCACAGGGCTGAGGATGCTCTGCGGCAAGAGAGATACTCTCTCCGATACCGCGGGGTCGATATCGCCACGAATGCGGTCGAGTTCACTCGGCATATCGACGATCGTCGCCGTGAGTTCCGTCTGCGATCCGAGGACCGATCCGAGCACCACACCCGAACCTGTGCCCGACACGAGGATTCGCGACAGTCCGGTGAACGGATACTCAGCGGCCAGCGCAGATCCGAGGAATGCCGCTTCATCTGCGATGTGACCGTGATGCTTGTCGGCCAGCTTCGCGTGTGCCTCGAGGTCTTCGTCGAGCGTGTGCCCGGTGATCGCGCTGACTGCCGCCGATCCGGACCGCAGAGTGCCTACGAGCCCGGTGATGGACAACTCCACACGCGCTTCGATTCCGTCGAAGTCGAGCCAGTTCGACACCCACTCGTCTGCCAGCATCGCCTCCCCTACTTCACCGAGAGTCAACGACCCGTCACGGGCGCGAGCCAGGACCTCAACGGTGCCCAGGTATCGAACGAACTTCGCGAGGGCCCGCGGATCGGTCCCTGTCCGTGCGGCCAACTCGTCGAGATCACGTGCGCCCTCAGCCACATGATGCGGAATACGGAGTGTGTTTGCGGCACGGATCACGAACGGCGAGACGATCTCCGCGCGCTCGGCCAACTTCTCGAACGGCTCCGGTGGGGCAACCGCGAGGTCTGGAACCTCCGGATCGTCTGCCAGAGTGACGACCTCACTGCGCCGCCAATAGCCTGTTATCTCGACCATCTCCGCCGGCATGGAACGTTCGTTGCGCAGGTATCGACGAATCCCCCTGAGGGATGTCGATTCGCCTGCTACCCAGGCGAATACCTTCCCGTCGCGCCACTGCACCGACCTGACCGCCGACTCGAGCGCTGTAGCGTCGCCTGCCGATCGATCACCCCGGTTCACGCGGGTCAACGAGACCGTTGCAGCACTGGGCAGGTCGAGGCTGTAGTCCGCGGAGGCTACTTCCACCACCACTCGGGCATCGAGGCCCGCAGGCATTTCTTCGAGCCAGCGCGCGATTGCAGGCAAGGCCGTCTCGTCACCGACGACGAGTACCCAATCAACGTCGTCTGGAGCTTCACCGGACCGCACCGGACCGAGAAGGTCGATCGTGTCACCAGGACGGCACCGGCGGCCCCACGAGGAAGCAATACCCGTCTCGTGAGTGACGAAATCGATGGCGAGTTCGCCGCTATCGGGGTCGTGCCGACGCACGGTGTAGTTGCGCGTGACAGGCTTCGGGTCGCGCGGCCACTCCACCGACCGCTCACGCTGTCGCGGCAACACCACCTCGCCGGACTCGGTGGGGAAGAACAAGCGCACGAAGTCGTCGAATCCCGGGCTGCGAAGCGGTGGGAAATCGAAGCCGTCCCGCGTGAAGGCCGACAGCTCGGGTCCACCGAGGACGATGCGGCGCATCCCTGCGGTGATGTCCGAAGTGCCGAGAACAGTGGCCCGTCGGATCACTTCAGGATGAACCAGTTGCTTCCGATAAGATCTGGCCACAGCTGATTCTCACCTCTCCGAGTCGCGAGCACAGGTGTCGCGAGGATCCGAACGGCAAACAAGATACGGCGCGACGCTGGTGAGCTTCTCACACGTCTCATCGAACTCGCGGTCCGGTGTGGACTGAGCAACGATCCCGGCCCCGGCGCGCAACCACGCATGACCCTGTTGCTGGTACACCGCCCGCAGCACCAACGCGGCTTCGAGGGTGCCATCGGAGGAGGTACGCACTACTGCTCCGGAATACAATGCACGCTCGGAATCTTCGAGCCGCACGATCGCATCGATCGACTCGCGCTTGGGGATACCCGACGCAGTGACGGCCGGAAAGACCGCTGCGAACGCATCCCATGGCGACATCCCGGCGCGCAGTCGACCACGCACCGTCGATGCCAAATGCTGTACGCTGCCTCGCTCACGGACGCTCATGAAATCTGTCACCATGGCCGAGTCGTCTTCCGACACGGACGCCACCTCGTGAAATGCGGCGCGAACCGAGACGGCGTGTTCGGCGATTTCCTTGGGATCTTTCTCGAGGTCGTTCCGTGCGGCGGAATCCTCTTCGGCTCCTACACCGAAAGCTCTTGTTCCGGCGAGTGGTTCGGCGGAGACCATCCGGCGATCGTCGACGGACACCACCAGTTCGGGGCTGAATCCAGCGGCCTCGATACCTCCTGCGTCGAGCAGGAACGATCGGGCCGGCGTATTGGCCAATCGACCCAGACGGTAGGTGCGAGGCAAATCGACCTCGAAGGGGATCGGAATCGTCCGGGAGAGAATCACTTTCGCGTACTCGCCACGGCAGATCTCATCGATTGCCTCTGCCGTGCGAGCACGGTATCGCTCACTGTCTTCAAAGATGTCCAGGTCACCGAATGAGGGCACATCGTCTACGCTGTCCGCCCGCAGTGCGTCGAATATCGCAGCCCGCTCGGTGGCCGTGCCGCCGGTGACGACCACGTCGTTGCCATCGGAGTGTCCCCACGTGATTTCGATACGAGGCACAAACAGGTAGGCAAGGGTGGTATCACCGTCGAATCGTCCTGTCCGCACGCCATGCGTGTAGGCGGCGAATTCGAAACCGACCCAGCCGAAGGCATTCCACCTCGTGGTCGAGAATGCCTCGCACGCACGCTGAAGGGCAGTGGCCGGCGATCCCGACCACGTCGACACACTGACCTGACCTTCCCACGTTGTAGTCACGCTCTCACTGGTCAATGCGACCGAGCCGGTGATTCCCGTGGCAAACACCCATTTGCCGCGGTTCTCGTAGACCACGTAGTCATCGAACAGTCCCGTTTCGACCAATGCGATGACCCGGACGAGATCACGGTCGAGCAGTTCCCGCTCGGCCGACCGGGCCGACCCGATGAATTCCTTGATTCCGACTGTAGTCGAGGACATCACGACCGACTCCCGATCTCAGCGATCAAAGTCTTCTTGTCGACCTTACCGACTGCTGTCATCGGGAACGACGAGCGAATCTCGATGCGGTCCGGCAACGCACTGCGTGCGGTTCCTGCGTTGATCAAGAAGGAGCGGAGTTCCGGGAGTCCAGGTGGGGTTCCACGTGGCGCGACCACAGCACAGACGCTTTCGCCCAGATCACGATCCGGGACTCCGACCACAGCAACTCTGGATACATTCGGATGTGTCAACAACAGGTCTTCGAGGGCATCCGCAGCGACATTCTCACCACCGCGGACGATGACGTCCTTGAGCCGGCCGGTCACGATCAGATGGCCGGAGTCGAGCCTGCGGACCTGGTCGCCACTGCGATAGAACCCGTCCGAGGTGAAGGCGGTCCGATTGTGTTCTGCGGCCCGATAATAGCCGTTGATGGTGTACGGACCGCGGGTCAGAAGCTCACCGGTTTCGCCTGACGCGACGTCGTGACCTGTTTCGTCGACGACGCGAACTTCATCGAAATCCGACAGCGGACGACCCTGCGTGGTGATGAGCAGATCCTCGGGATCATCGAGTCGTGTGTAGTTCAGCAAACCTTCGGCCATACCGAATACCTGCTGCAGTGTGCACCCGAGAGAGGGATATACGAGTTTGGCGACTTCCGACGAGAGTTTCGCTCCCCCCACCTGCAGCAACCGCAGGGTCGACAGATCCGCGACTTCCCATTCGGTTGCCTCACACCACAGCTGGGTGAGCGCGGGTACCAGAGCCGTGACCGTGACACCATGCTTCTCGATCAGACCGAACGTGTGGTCGGGACTCGGATCACGGGTCAGGACCACGGTGGCGCCTGCCCCCAACGCGCCGAGAATTCCCGGACATGCAAGGGGAAAGTTATGTGCCGCAGGTAGGACACCGAGGTACACGTCGTCCGCTTCGAGCGCACACACCTCTGCACTTGCTCTGGCGTTGTACTCGTAGTCGTCGTGCGTACGCGGGATCAATTTCGGAAGGCCTGTCGTGCCACCCGATACCAGCAGCACCGCAACTTCGCGTGAATCGACGCGATCGAAGGTGCGCTCTGCCGACCGAACTTCGTCGAGCGCCGTGAATTCGGCGGGACTTCCGTCGATGACAACTGTCGAAATGCTGGGTACGGACGACATCACCTCGCGAGCAAGATCGCGATAGTCGAAACCGCCGTCGACGTCGACGGTCACGTATGCCGTTGCCTCGGACAGTGCGGCCAGATGCACGATCTCGCGGGTGCGGTGCGCGGGCAAGGTCAGCACCGGTACAGCGCCACACTCGAACAACGCGAACAACACCACGACAAAGCCGACGGTATTGGGCAGATGAACCACGACCCGATCTCCCGGCTCGATGCCCCGTTCCGCGAACCCCGCCGCTGTCGCCCGTACCCGACTCGCGAGCCGGCTGTACGTGAGCTCACCGTCGGCGTCGATCACCGCACGGCGGGGACCGTAGGCACCGGCCCACGAGTCGAAACACGTTGCGAGCGACAAGCCCTTCCACAGCCCGGCGTCGATGTACCGTTGCGCACGGTCCGCCGCGAAGCGGACGACGTCGGGTTGCACGGAAGGTTCTGTGATCATCGTAGTTCCTCGGATTCGTCCGGTTCGGCGCCGACGAACTGTGTCGTTGTGTCCACCTCTACGGCATGGACAGTGTGATCGACGTAGTCGCGCAACGAGCGGAGGGTGAGCAATGCGAGCAGGGACAGCGTCACCATGATCGCCCCATAGACGATCAAGGCTGTCGAGGCGACGAAGAACGAACCGATGATCCCGGCCACTGCGGACCCGACTGCGAGCCCGAAGACGTTCTGCGCACTCCAGAGGCTGTTCGTCCGGCCCAACAGACGATCGGGCGTGTTGGTCTGGATGAGCGTGTACGCCACGATCTCCTGGGTCGCGCTGAACGCCCCTGCCACGGCCAGTAACACCAGGGCTATCCACACAGCGGGCGCGAACCCGACTCCGGCAAGTGCGATGAAGCTGATGGTGAGTGCGACGGTGAGTGTGTATCCCTTGCGACGCATCCCAGTGATCCAGCCGCTACCGACCGATCCCAACGCAGCACCGACGGCGGTAGCCGAATAGAGCAGCCCGGCGGCACGCGGGTCGCCACCGAATCGCTGTTCGACGAATGCCGGGATCAGGACCCCTACGCCTCCGCCGAGCAACGCGATGGTCCCCACGATCAGGACGGAACGCACCGTGGTGTGACCCAGTGCAAACCGGAAACCACCCGTGAGCGACACCCACGGCGACTCCGTCTCGGCCTCATCGGGTTTCAGGGCCGGCAGTGTCATCAGCAGTGGAACGGTGAGGAGGGTGCCCGCGGCGGCCGCCCAGTAGTTCCAGGTCACACCTGCCGACGCGATCACCACTCCGCCGAGAGCAGGCGCCGCCATCATTCCGAGTTGGACGGTGAGTGCATTGATGGCACCGGCTGCCGCGAAGGAGTTCTTCGGGATCAGTGCCGGTGTGACCGCGAGCAGCGCAGTAATACTCACGGCCCCGATCGCGCCGTCGATGGCCCCGAGTACATAGATCGCCCACACACTCGGGTCCGCGGATGCAGCGTTGAGAGCGAGCCCGACAAACGTCAGTCCGCATATCGCACGTGTCCAGACGATCAAGCGTCGCCTGTCGAACCGATCTGCCAGCACCCCGCCGGCGAGCAAACCGAACAGTGTGGCGATACCGGTCGAGGCGGAGGCAAATCCGACGTGCGCGGTCGACCCGGTCAGATCGAAGATCTGCACCGGTACCGCAACGATGAGCATGCCGATCCCGAACACAGCGATCGTGCGCGCGATGACGATACTCCGAAATGGTGGGCTCTCGCGCAATGGCGACAGATCCACAAGCAGACCGCGGCCGCTCATCGTTCTCTACCTTCTGTGACTCGAGATCCTTATCCGTTGACGTTCTCAGCAGCGCTGTTCAGCACCGACGCAACATCATCGAGGATGTACGGGATGGTCAGGACCGTCAGTCCACCGAACGCGAAGTTCTTGTCGACGGAGAAGTCCTTGGTGGAGGCCGTGCGCCCCTCACTGACAACCGGCAGCGTTGCCACAACGGGTGAAGCGAGGAAGGAGTTCAGCGATTCCTTATCGTAAGCGACCACGAACAAGACATCCGACTGGATCAGCGCGGCCTTCTCATAGCTCAACTCGAAATACACTGCCGTCGGATCACTGTCCGGATCGGCTTCCTGGATCGTCGGCTCGTTCACCAGACCCAGCTGCTCGAGGAACTCGACGCGGACATCAGCGGACTTGCTCACCGCAAAAGTGTCCGGGCCGGTCGGGAGCGCGATCGTGACCGTCTTGCCGGCCAATGCCGGGTACTTCGCTGCAGCATCAGCGATCTCAGTGTTGACGGAGTCGAGGATCGCGGTCGCCTCGGCCTGCTTTCCGAGCGCCTGGCCGGCGATGGACAGCTGCTCTTCCCACGACGCAGTCCACGGATCTTCCGGGTAGGCGACGACGGGAGCAATTTCGGACAACGCGTCGAATTCTTGCTGGGTGAGACCCGAGTAAGGGGCAAAGATCAGGTCCGGGTCGGCCGCCGCGAACTGTTCGATCGGCGCTTCGCCGGTCCCGTCGCCCGACAAGAGAATCGGAGTGTCGGCGCCGAGTTCTTCGAGCGCGTCCGCATCCCATTTCAGGACGCCTGCGTCGTCGGACCCGTACTGGGGCCCCTCGAAGGTGGGCATCGCGACCGGGACGACCCCGAGCGCCAGAATGGCATCCTGATTCGACCAACCCCACGTCGCCACCCGCTGGGGCGCCGCTTCGATGTCCGCGACACCGAGAGGAGACGTGATCTGGACGGGGAACGCCCCATTCGACTCGGCGGGTGCACTTGCAGTGTCCGCCCCGTCGTCCGAACTGCTACAGCCTGCGAGACCGATCACGAGACCGCATGCGGCCAGTGCAGCCACGACGCTGCGCGCACGACCCCGACTGGAGGATCCCCGCCCTTCGGACAAACCTCGGCCCAAAACGCTCTTCATTCCAATGCCTCTCGACTATTCGACGTGCTCGCGCACCACGCGTGAGCGACGGCGCGTACAAGGTAACACAGCTAACACAGGTAATCCTTGCCTCACTTGGAGGCCTGGGAAACCCGAGCCCCCTTCACAATCGCAGCTACCGACTGCAGTGCGGTCACCCACGCATCCGTCAACCCCGACACCTCCGACACGACCCCCCGCGGCCACGAGACCGTCACGCCCAGAACGGAGACCGGGTCGCCGGTAACGGGCCGATGATCGTGCACGAAACTGTCGACCACCAGCGGATACGCACACGGCACCGTTGCACCGAGTCCGTCGTCCATACTGTCCCGGAACGGGCTCGCACCGAATCGGCCGCCGTCATTGTCGTCACCGCCCAGATCGAACCGTCCGAGGTAGTTGAATTCGACCGAAGCAGAACCCAACCCTCCGAGCACTTCGCGTCCACGAGGATTCAGGTAACGCAACGACCCGTACGACGCCCCGTCGCCCGGTACCGCGGACCTGCTGCGCCGGGCTCCCGCGACCAGATCGCGGACCGCATCCACCGAGCCCGACACCACAGCGTCGAACTGTGCGGCCCTGGTCGCGACCCGGATCGGGTGCACGTCGGTCAGCCAGCCCACGACACCTACCCCGTCGACACCGCTGGTGCCGACCTCATCGCGGCCATGTCCTTCCACGTCCAGGACGAACTCCAGCTCGTCACCTGCGGAACCTGCACCCACCCAGGAGGCGAGGGCGACAGTGAACGTGCCCAGCAGAATGTCGTCGATGGATCCACCGACCATGGTCGCGCCGGCGAGCAGAGCCGCCGTCTCACTCTCGGACAGAGTGAACGAGGACCGATCCATGGTGGCACCGACATCGATCGCAGGATCGAGCGCACGGATCATAGGAATCTGCGCGCCAGGCGCGGCGACCGACACCCAGTGGTCCAGGTCCGCCAGGATCGCGTCCGAGTGCGCGTGCTCGTACACTGCGTGCGCCCATCGCCTGAACGAATTGGATTCCGGCGCAACGGCGTCCGACGAGTGGTCCGCGCGATCCGAAACGAGGTCCGGCAACAGCACGCGCCACGACACACCATCCACTACGAGGTGATGCAGCGTAATCAACAGTTCGCCCGGTTCGCCGTACCCTCTGCGGAACCAGACCAGATCCATCATGCGGCCGTCGGCGGGGCTCAAACGCGCCTTCGCGGCCCGGGACACGGTATGCACAACCTTCCGGACAGCATCGTCCGAGAGACCTGCGATGTCCTGCGTCGAGATCCACTCGCAGGGGATGTCGGCCGGTTCCGGCACGATCAGCCGGGTCGCGTCGAATCGCGCCCGAAGTACCGGATGGCGACGTGCCGCTGCATCGACCATCGAGGCGATCGCACCCTCGGTCAGATCCGCGGGAACACGCAACAGCACAGCCTGCGAAATCTGTTCGATCGCACCGTCGAGCTCCGCGAGCCACGTCACGATCGGTGTGGGAGGGACCTCTCCGAACGGAGAAACCGCCGAATGAGGCGATTCGATCGGGCCATCGGTGGGATCGGCCACCTCGGCCGCGAGTGCGCGGACGGTGCGCCGGGTCAGGACATCGCGAGGAGATACATCGATACCCTTCGAACGAAGTCGCGCGGCCAGCTCCATCGACATGATGCTGTCGCCTCCGAGATCGAAGAAATCGTCGTCCGTTCCGATGTCGGAGACGTGGAGGAGATCCGCGATCTCGGCGCACAGACGGCGTTCGAGATCATTTCCCGGTGGACTCGGCGCCAGGAAGGGAGCCTGGCCCTCCGGGAGCGCGGCGAGGTCGAGCTTGCCATTGGACAGGAGCGGGAAGCGGTCGAGAATCGAGTATGCGGTAGGGACCATGTAGACAGGCAATCGCTCTGCTATACCCGAACGCAGGTCCGCAATATCGAGTGTGCGCCCCGGCTCAGGAATGACATGTGCGCACAAACGATCCGCGCCCGTCGGCCCACGACCTGCAACTACGCGTGCATCGACCACTCCGTCGAGCGTGCGCACACAGTGCTCGAGCTCGCCCAGCTCCACGCGGTGCCCGCGGATCTTGACCTGATGGTCCGCTCGGCCCCGGTAGTCGAGGAGCCCCTCCTGCGTCCACGACACCAGGTCACCGGTGCGGTACATGCGAGTGCCGTCGGCAGCAAACGAGTCCGCAAGAAAGTGCCGAGCCGTCAGTGCGGGTGCACCGCGGTAGCCACGTGCCACACCCGACCCGCCGATGTACAGCTCGCCCACCACCCCGATGGGGACCGGGCGCAGTGCATCGTCGAGGACATACGCTCGCAGTCCCGCCACAGGCCGACCGATGTGGGGCTCGCTCGTTTCCTCTGTCGAGACGTGGACCGCGTCGACAGTGGCTTCGGTGGGACCGTAGAAGTTGTGCAACACCACCGAATTCAGTGATCTCACATGGTCCCAGAGCTCACGCGACACCGCTTCGCCACCAACGCCGAGTGTGCCGATCTCGCTACCGAGCCCGGCGCGGATCAGGTGTTCGAGAAGCGAGGGCACCACCTCGACGAAGTCCGCCGAGACCCGTCGCAGCTCGCTGAGCAGCGTGTTCGGGTCACTGACGCACTCACGATCGAAGACGTGTACCGCGTGACCACCGAACATCCACAACTGCGGTTGCCACGATGCGTCGAACGCCAACGACCATGCATGCCCGACGTCGAGTTGTGCGCGGCCTGCTCGGGCCACTGCCGGGTCGTGCACGCGAGCGCGATGCCCGTAATACAGATTCGCCAGCCCCCGATGAGTGACAACCACGCCCTTCGGTACACCGGTCGTTCCCGACGTGTAGATCAGATATACCGGCGCATCCGGGTGCACGCGATCACGACGTTCGTCATCGGTGATACCTCGACGATCGTCATCGGAATCGGCCAACGTAGAGGAATCGATGATCCGGCACTGCCCGAGTTCCACCGCGCCGTTGAACAGGGGGTTGTCCACCGTCCGATCCGCCGGCCCGGCCACGATCGCCACCGGCCGAGCATTGTCGACGATGCGCTGGGTCCGCTCGGCGGGCGCATCAGGCTCGATAGGTAGGTACGCGGCACCGGATCTCATCACAGCGACGATCGACGCGAGGGTGCACGCCGAACGTGTCGCGGGAACGATGACCACGTCTTCCGCACCCACGCCCGATCGAATCAACGCGCGGGCAATGCGGTTGGCCCGGGCACTGAGTTCCGCAAAGGTCAGTGTGGTGTCGGGCCCTGTGACCGCAACTGCATCAGGGGTGTTCGCGCACTGCGCGTCCAGGACCTCTACCAGGGTCCCACCGGGACACTGCGATTCCTCACCGACGAACTCTGTCAGGATGCGCTGCCGTGCAGCGCCATCCACCAAGGACAGCCCTGCCACACGGCCTGAACCAGGCGTACCGATCGAACCGAGGATCGCGTGCAGAGACGCGCTCATCGTCTCGGCGCTCCCGGCATCGATCAGATCCGGTCGGTACTCGACGACGATCCGGAGCCGATCACCTGGAAAGACCGTCACGGCGATCGGGTAGTGCGTCATCGTGTGGAAGTCACCGACATGGACCGAGAAGTCCGCGGAGTTGATGCCGGATGTATCCGCAGGAGCAAAGTTCTCGAACACCACGAGGGTGTCGAACAATTGGCCGACACCGGCAATCCGCTGGACGTCGGCGAGGCCCACGTGATGGTAGTCGAGAACGTCCACGGTCTGTTGACGGAGTAGGCCCAGAACCTCGGCGACCGTCGCATGCGGGGGGACGTCGACGCGCACAGGGATCGTGTTGACGAAAAGTCCGACCATATCGGCCGAGCGGTCCAGACCGGATGGGCGCCCGGACACCGTGGACCCGAACACCACGTCACTCTGTCCGGTCACTCCGGCCAGCACCACCGCCCACGCGGCGTGCACCACTTCGCTCAGAGTCGCGCCGAATTCGGCTGCGGCGCCCTTCAACGCATCAGTTCCCGCCGCGGTGAGGTGCACGACGATCTCCTCGGCATCGACACGTGATGTTCGACCCGACGAATCGGAAACCAGGCATGGTCGCACGGGTCGGTTCTGTGCTGTGGACCGGGCTCCGAGCACCGTCCTCCACACCGTCTCGGACCGGACGCTGTCGTGACTGGACAACCACCGCAGATAGTTGTCGAACGAGGCAGGCGGCCCGAGTGTTTCACCCCGATACAAGCGGAAGAGCTCCGTGCCGACGATACCCATCGACCAACCGTCCACCAGTAGGTGGTGCAGGGTGAGGATCACTCGATGCCGAGTCGGCGATTCGTCGAGTACGGTCGCCCGGATCAAGAGGGAATTTCCGACATCGAAGGTGCGTCGGTCCTCGGCGGCCAATGCACGGGCATGGGGTCCATCGAGAGAGTCGACGAACACTCGCCGAACCTCGATGTCCCGATGGTGCTGCAGCACAGCAACCGTACGGCCCGACTGCAGCGTCACGAACCTCGACGTCAAGCTCGGATGCCGGGCGAGCAGCCCGCGCAACGCTGCTTCGAATCGAGAGTCGTCGAGCTCGCCCGTCACCTCGAAATTCGTGGTGATGACATAGATCTCGTCGGTGCCCACGGCCGCAGTCACGGACTGGAACACGATGCCCTGCTGGAGCGAGGTCGCCGGACGAACGTCGTCCACATCGATATCCACGGCACTCAGCTCCCGACGCTCGGTCTCGTCGACGTCCATGAGTGGAGCTACACCACGGTCCACCGGAACGACGGCACCGTCCGCCGCAGAGTCATCCGCAGCAGCGTCGGCCCGCGCTGCGATGGCCTCGACGGTGCGTGCGGCGAAGACGTCCACGGTGGTGAACACGACGCCCTGTCGAGCCGCGAGGTGCACGAACGAGATCGCCGCGATGCTGTCCCCACCGAGTGCGAAGAAATCGTCGTCGACGGCGACGTCAGCGGGGTCGACTCCCGCGAGGTCGGCCATCACCGACGCCACGACACGTTCGGTCTCGGTCCGCGGCGCGACGCCTCTCGACATGTTCACCGGGATTGTGATCCGGCCGAGAGCGAGTCGATCCAACTTGCCGTTCGGCGTCACAGGGAGAACGGGAAGCGCCGACCAGGCGGCCGGGATCATGTAGTCGGGCAACTGCCGGGTCAGCCGGGAAGCGATCTCGACCCCGATCGAGTCTCCGCTGTAGTCGGCGAGCGGTACCACGAACCCGGTCAGCCGTGTGCGTCCGGCATCGTCCGGCACAGCGATCACAGCCACATCGTCCACGAGTCCGGTCGCCGCAACGGCCGCCTCGACCTCGGCGAGTTCGATGCGAAATCCACGGATCTTGACCTGCCGGTCGGTACGTCCGATCACGTCGAGAAGACCGCCGTCCACCTGGCGGCCGCGGTCACCGGTTCGATACATCCGTTCACCGCCGGAGTTTTCCGGATCGGCCACGAATCGTGCGGCCGTCGCGGACGACGCACCGTGATATCCGCGAGCCAATTGAACTCCGGCGACGTAGACCTCCCCGACTACGCCCGGTGCAACGGGAACGAGGAACTCGTCGAGAATCCGCAGAGAACTGTTGGGGACCGCCCGGCCGACGACGCTCGCCGGAACCGGACTGTCGGCGCGGTCGGCGACATCGTACGTAGCGACGTCACCGACCACCTCCGACGATCCGTACGAGTTGGTCAGGCGGGCAGCGGGGCAGGCCTGCGCAATCGACTCCACGATGCTGCTGGTCAGCAACTCGCCGCTGACAATCCAGTGTGCCACCGCGGATACGTCACTCGCGGCCACGTCGCACAGTGCGGCCGCGAGTGATCCGACTGCGGTGATCTGGTCGGCACGATGAGTGGCGGTCAGGCGGGCGAGAGCATGCGCGTCGGTGAACTCGTCGTCGCCGGCAACGATCACTTGTTGACCGGCCAGCAGCCCGGTCAGCAGTTCGGTGGTCCCGTCGATGAAGCTGAGCGAGCTCTTCGCAATCCTCACGCGGGGATCGCCCCATCGACTCACAGCCCAGTGCAACCGGTTCGCCAACCCGTCACGGGTACCCAGGACCCCCTTCGGCGTTCCCGTCGACCCCGAGGTGTAGATGAGGTAGGCCGTGAGGGTGCCGTGCCGAGCAGTCATGAACGGCTGTTCCTGGCAATTGTTTTCGACTTCCGTAACGGTGATGCGTGCAGCTCCGGGTGCGAGTCGGTCCAGCACCGCGGCAGTCTCCGGGTGCACGATCACCCCCTGTGGATCCGAATCGGACAGTAGGAAAGAAATGCGGTCGCGGGGGTATCGGATATCGATCGGCACCACCGTTGCGCCGACGTCGAGCACCGCGAGCAGTGCGACAACCATGTCCACTCCACGCGGAACTGCCACAGCCACACGCATTTCAGGACCTGCACCGACTCGTCGCAGATGTGCGGCCAGGCCCGCGACGCGACTCGCGAGCTCGGCGTAGGTGACAGTGTCGGATCCGCACACGATCGCAGGCTCGTCGGCGGACTCGGTGAACCGACCGGCGAGTTGACGTTCGAGGGAACTGACGATCATGTCGGGTCCCGCACCGAGACGGTCACCGGTCGACTCGGAGAACGTGAGCACCCGCGCCACCGGTGCATCCGGGTCGAGGGTCAAGGCATCGAGAAGTTCGACGAATCGCGCGACGGCGCCGGCTGCGACCTGGGTGCCGATTGCTCCAGGCCGATACACGACGAATGCCCACAACCGAGGATCCGGTCCCGCAACCAGCGCAAGGGGAAAGCTCATCGGTGCGCCGAGCACCGTAACCTCGTCGACGCTCGCGTCGCCGTCAGGGACAGCGCTGGGATAGTTCTGGTAGACGACCGCAGTATCGAACAGCGTCCGATACGGCGTGGTCCGCGAGATCTCGGCCATTCCCAGATGTCGATGTTCCTCGAGGTCGAGATGACTGGACTGGATCTGCTCGAGCAGGCCGTGAACGGTGACCGTGGGGTCGGTTGTCACCCGCACCGGAACGGTATTGAGAAGTAGACCGACCATCGACTCGGCGCCGGGGAGATCGTACGGCCGGACGGACGCCGCCATCCCGAATACGACATCACGCTGTGATGTCATACCCGACAGGACGAGCGCCCAGGCGAGTTGAACGACGACGTTGACGGTCACCCCGGCGCCCTTCGCGCACCGCATGACCCGGTCACTCAGATCGTCCGGGATCTCGGCATCGAGACGGATCGGGGCACCGCCACTTTCACTGGGCCCGGACGCTACCAGCGTCGGCGCGGCGAGGCCCTCGAGATGGGCGGCCCACTGCGCACGCGCGGCCTCGACATCTTGCGCAGCCACCCAACCGAGGTAGTTGCCGAACGAGGCTGCGGGTGGAAGACCGCCAGTGGTACCCCCGGCGTCGTAGATCTGCACGAGTTCACGCACGAACACTGCTTCCGACCAGCCGTCCATCAAGCTGTGGTGGTACGTGACCGACAACCGTCGACCGACGATCGTGAACCGGATCAGCGGGCGGCGCAACAGTTCGAATCCGGCGGCACGGTCGCGCATCCGGATCTCCTCCGCGTCGGCGCCGGAATCGGCGAACTCGATCTCCGGTTCCGTTGCGCGGGGCACAACCCACACGAGCGAGCCGTTCGCCCGTTGCCGGAGCACAGCTTTCAGGTGTGGATAGCGGTCGAGGATCGCAGTGACACTCGACGTGAGAACCGGGACGTCGATCGGCGCCCGGAACGTCACGACGGTCTGCGAAAGATACGGGTCCTGCGCCGGCGACACCAAGGAGGACTGCAGGTACATCCCGGTCTGAAGCGCCGTGGTCGGAATGACCTCGAGGATCTTGGACTGTCCCGATGTGGTGTTCACAGGCTGCTCTCGAACTCGTCGAGTTCATCCGAGCTGAGATCCGTCACGGTCGCGGGAACGAGCTCGGTCTGCGGAGCGTCATCGAAGCCGGCCCCGCTACCGAACAGCCGCACCGTTCGCTTCCGCATGATCGACCGCGGTGTGAGCCCGATCCCCGCGGCCTTCGCGGCCGAAGCCACCGCAAGCGATGAAATGCTGTCGCCACCCAGCCCGAAGAAGTCGTCGTCGATACCCACTCGTTCGACGCCGAGGATACGAGTGACGATCTCGCACAACACGATCTCGACCGGGGTACGAGGCGCCTGATAGCCCGCAGCTCCGGAATCGGGTATCGGCAGCGCTCGTGTGTCGAGCTTGCCGTTGACCGTCATCGGGATGCGGTCGATGAGGATGAAGCGGGTCGGCACCATGTAGTCCGGCAGGCGCGTCGCGAGATGGTCACGGATCGAAGTGAACAGATCCTCCCCATCGATGCCTGGCGAGACCACGTACGCGGCGAGCTGACGACTGTTCGTTCCCGGTGGGGTGACTGCGCGGACCACTGCGGCCGCAACTCCGGGGCATGCCGTGACCTCCGCCTCCACTTCGCCGAGTTCGACGCGATAGCCGCGGATCTTCACCTGCTCATCGGCTCGCCCGCAGTAATCGAACACACCGTCAGGACGCACTTTCACGAGGTCGCCCGTCCGATACATCCGGCCACCGGACGTCCACGGGTCGGCCACGAAGTGCCCGGCAGTCAGCCCCGATCGTCCGAGATAGCCTCTGGCAAGTCCGGATCCGGCGAGATACAGCTCCCCGATCGTGCCGGTCGGCACGGGACGCAACCACCCGTCGAGGACGTGCGCGCGTGTCTCGGATACCGGTGAGCCGATCGTTGCTGTCGCACTGTCGCAGGTGCCACCACCGAGAGCATTGATCGTGTACTCAGTGGGTCCGTAGAGGTTGTAACCCTCGACGTCAGGTTCGGCGCGCAGCCGGGACCACAGTGTGTCCGGGACCGCCTCGCCGCCGAGAAGCACGAGTGGCATGCGGGACTCACCGTCGAGAATGCCCTGGTCGAGCAGCAATTGAGCGTACGTCGGCGTGACATTGACAACGTCGATCGCGTGCTCAGCGCAGTACGCGGCCAGTCCCGGCGCATCGCGACGGAGTTCTTCGTCGCAGATGTGCACCTCGTGACCTTCCACCAGCCACAGCAGTTCTTCCCACGACATATCGAAGGAGAACGAGACCGTGTGCGCAATACGGAGAACCCTGTCGCCGGCAGCGGCGATCGTCGGACCGAAGATCTTGCTGCGGTGGTTGAGCAGCATATTGGTCAGCCCCAGATAGGGCGTCACCACACCCTTCGGTGTCCCCGTCGAGCCTGACGTGTAGATGACGTACGCCGGGTGGTTCAGGCGACCCGGAACACCCGGCGCGAACGATCGCGAGCCGGCTGTCGTGAATCGCCGGCCGGAACGGAGTTCGGTCACCGTGTCGGGGTCGTCGACGATCAACACTTCTGCATCGGTGACGAACGGGCGCTGGGCGACAATGGAATTCGTCACCAGGATGTCGGGACCGGCATCCGCAAGCATCACATTGAGCCGGTCCGTGGGGTGATCGAGTTCGAGCGGCAGATACGCTGCCCCGGCTCGCAACACCGCGAACAACGCCACCACCATCTCGACCGTGCGCGGCAGCGCCAGCGCGACGATGCGCTCGGGCCCGACCCCACGGCGTACAAGCGCCGAGGCGAACATGTCGATGCGCGAATCGAGTTCCCCGAATGTCAGTGACTCAGCACCCAGCACGACCGCGGTCGCATCCGGTATCTCCCGTGCTCGGTCCGAGAGCATCTCGGCAATCGTGACATCCGGTGTCCCGGTGAGCTCCGCAAGATTCGGTACAGCATCGTTCGCCCACCTGGCGAGCGGACGAGCGGAGTCCGAGGCGATCGTCTCGAGAGCGTCGTAGAACCTGCCCAGGAGATCGCGTGCTCGGGACTCGTCGACCGAACTAGGCAGGTAGGTGATACTCAGATTCAGGCGATCACCAGGGTCGATCGCGACCGAGATCGGGAACTCGGAACCATCGACGGTCGACACATGTTGCATCCTCGGCACCGCCCCCGAGTCGGGCACCGCAGCGTTGCGCAGTACGAGCAGGGTGTCGAACAGTGCGCCGAGGCCGACGGACTTCTGTATCGCACCGAGACCGATGTGATCGTGGGGCATCAGATCGAGTCGCTGGTCCTGGATCCGCGCGGCGAGTGTCGTCACCGTGTCGGATCCTCGGGCCGATGCGCGGACCGGCACCGTGTCGATGAACGCACCGATGGTCCGGTCGCTACCTGCAACGTCGATGGGGCGACCGGACAACGCGGTTCCGAACACGACATCCTGTCGTCCGGTGACGCTCGTCAACACTGCGCCCCACGTGGCTGCGAGCAACGCGAACGGCGTGACCTGAGCTTCGCGGGCAATATCGACGAGACGCGAAGACGTCGTGCCGGACAACGGCCGCTCGAGACGCTGCGGCATCGGCGACCTCTCCTGGTCATCCTCTCGTTCGGTGAGAAGGGTCGGAGAATCGAAGTCCGCAAACAGATCCCGCCACACGGTGGCGGACTCCTGCTGGTCGCGTTGCGCCAGCCAGGCAAGGTGATCTCGGTAGCTCGCCGTAGGAGCAGGTGCTCCGGTGTCGTCGTACAGGTCGAGTATGCGGTCGGCCAGCAGCCACGACGACGTACCGTCGAATGCACCGAACCAGTAGTTGACCACCATCCGAGCTTCGTTCCCGGGTAGATTCAGGACCACTACCCGGAACAGGGGCGGCTTCTCGATGTCGTAACCTGCCGCGCGGTCGGCTGCGAGTTCGAGCATCATCTGCTGCTCCGCATCCGGATGCTCGGACAGGTCGACCACTCGCACCGGTACCTCGACCGACCGCAGGATGGCCTGTACGGGTTCGCCGGTGTCGGTGAATGTGAATACCGCACGCAATGTGGGGTTTTCCGCGACCACGGTGGCGACGGCCTCGCGCAACCGTTCCTCATCCAGATACCGGTCGAGTGCGGCGACGTTCTGCACTGTGTAGAGCAGCGTCGCAGCTGGATCGAGACGGACCTGGTAGAGCAGTCCGCGTTGCAACGGCGCCAGCGGCCACACATCCTCGATACCGCGGAAGCGCGCGGAGAGTGCCTCATGTTCGGCGTCGGTGAGCGTGATCAGGGGTGCGTGCGAGGAGGTTGTCGACGATCTTGCCTGCGTTTCTCCCAACGCTTCGATGCGCGCGGCGAGTCCGCCCACAGTGGGTGCGGCGAATACCATCCGCACCGTCACAGCGTCGGTGTTCAGGCACTCCCGCAATCGCGCCACGATCGTGGTGGCAAGCACGGAGTCTCCACCGAGGGCGAACAGAGTGTCGGTCACCCCGACTCGGTCGGCGCCGAGCACGGTCTTCCACACATCCGCGATGGTCGCCTCCAGCGGGGTCCGGGGCGAGATATGAGCACTGTAGCGCTGTGAATCCGACAATTCGCGTGCACCGGCCACGATTGCATCGCGGTCGATCTTGCCGTTGATCGTCACGGGCAACGCGTCGGTGACAACCATCCGATCCGGAATCATATGGACCGGGAGGCGACTTTCCAGTCGTCGGACCACGGTCTCGACCGATGCGTCGACATTGTCGGCCAGGACTGCGGCCGCAACCAGGGTCGGCACTCCGGCGGTATCGAGAGCCGCTGCGGCCGAGATGATGTCCGGATCCTGGTTCAGGATCGCCTCGATCTCACCCAGTTCGATCCGGAAACCGTTGATCTTCACCTGGCTGTCCACGCGTCCGAGGAACTCGACCATGTCGTTCTCGACATAACGGACCACATCTCCGGTGCGGTACCAGCGACGCCCTCGCGCCTGGACGAATCGTTTCGCGGTACGGTCCGGATCGTTGAGGTATCCGGTCGCCAGGCCTGTTCCGGACACCCACAGTTCACCGCCCACCCACTGCGGAACGTCCCGGCCGTGCCGGTCGACCACTCGGAACACCATGTTCCGCAGCGGTGTACCGAACGGGACCGTCCGCCAGCGGGGGTTTACGGTGTGCACCTCGCAGATGCTGTTGTGGATCGCCGTCTCGGTTGCTCCGCCGAGCCCGGCGAACCGGCATCCGGGCACTGCCGCCCGCAGACGCTGGAACAGGTCGACCGTCACCTTGTCCCCACCGAGCATCACCAGCTTCAGCGAATCGCCGAGGTCGAGTCCGGTGGACAGGATCATGTCGAGGAGCGGTGGGACACAGCTGATGACACTGACTCGATGATCGACGATCATCCGAGCCCATCGCTGCGGATCCCGACGCTCGTGCTCTTCGATCAGCACTGCGGTGCCGCCGACCGTCAAGCATGAGAACAGGTCGAATGTGCACAGGTCGAAGTCCAGTTCGGACAGGCACAACGGTCGGTACGACTCGTCGAGTTCATATCGGCCGATGATGTCGCTGATCGTGTTCATCGCCGCGAGGTGAGGAACGACGACCCCCTTGGGTCTCCCCGTCGAACCCGACGTGAAGATCATGTACGCGGTATCGGAATCCGATCCGAGATGCGGTCGCGCCAGCGGTTCGTACGCGAGCGCGTCTGCCATCGGCAGATCTCGCCCGATCACGGTGCGGAACTTCGCCGCCTCGGCGATGAGGTCCGCGCGTGACTGTGGCTGGTCCACTCCGATCGGTACGTAGACCCCACCGGCGGCGAGGACACCGAGGACCGCGATCACCTGCTCGTGCCCTTTGGGCAGTGTGATTCCGACAGCGTCGCCCACAGCAACACCGCCGGCGCGGAGCGCAGCGCTGACCCGCAACGCCTTGTCGGCGAGCGCACCGTAGGTGAGCGTGCTCCCCGAGGCCCAGGTCAGCGCGATGTCAGCCGGTGTGGCTGCGGCTCGTTCGAAGAACCCGGCGTGCAGGAGCACGGGTGAATCAGACGGCTGAGGCCACTCGAGCTGTGCATCACCGACCGGTACGGACTCACGAGCATCACTCTGCATCGCGGGGAGCAGGGCGGGGATACCGGAGTTCCAGAAGTCCGGTCCTCCATCGACCACCGACGAGACCAGGCGCTCGAACGCCGCGAACATCGAAGCGGGAACGCCGGGAAGGAACTCGTTCTCGCGGATGTCCCAGTTGACGAGGACACCGCCGTCGAGTTCGGTGATCTGTGCATCCAGAACCACCTGCGGCCCTTGAGAAATGATCCATGCAGGATCGCCGAACACTTCACGCACGCGTTCGTGGAACAGTTCGCCCAGACTCAGTGCGCTCGTGAAGACCACCGGCGCAAGCACCTGCTCACCACGTAGACGACCCAGATCACGCAGGACCTCGACCCCGGAGTACTCCGCGTGGGACGCGCGCGCATGCAATGTCGCCTGAAGTGCCCTCACCCTCTCCACGAACGACAGGTCGTCTTCGAGGTCGACCTCGAGCATCACAGAACTGGAGAAGTCGCCGACCAATCGAGCGACGTCCGGATGCGTCTCGATCCGGTCGAACATGGGGACATTCAGCAAGAACCGGGATTCGCGTGACCATGCACCGACTACCTCGGCAAACGCCGTGGCCACGGCCGCGGCAGGTGTCACTCCGAATGCGCGTGCGGCCGAACGCAGTCGATCGTATCCGGCGGCATCGAGATGGAACGCGAGCCGAGTGGCCGCCGCGTCGCCACTGTCTCCGTCGACAAGTGGCAGGGAGGGGGCACCAGGCAGGTCCTCGAGACGATCTTTCCAGTAGAGCTCCGCCGTTGCCCTGGACTCCCGCCGCGCCTCGGGCCGATCCGACAGGTACTGCCCGTAGCTGTACCCGATGGGAGACAGATTCTCTCCGCTGTATGCCCGTGCGATGTCATCGAGAATGATGCGGTAGCTGACAGCATCCGCGGCAATCATGTCGACGTCCAGGTGCAGACGAGAGCGCCCGTCGGGCAAGAGCGTGAGCTCCGCCGAAAAGACCTCACCCGCTTCGATGTCGAGCTTCTGGTGCGAGAGACGGTGTCGTGCGGCATCGAGATACGTCTCGACCGCAGCGGCATCCGATTCTGTGAGGTCCATCACTTTCACGGGCCGGTCATGCGTAGTCGGCAAGATCTCCTGCTGACCATTGTCGGTAATCCTGGCACGCATCATTCCGTGACGCTCCGCGACAGCCCTCAGCGCGGCCCGAAAGCGGTCCGGATCAATTCCGGGACCGTCGAATTCGGTGTACAAGTGCGGCGCAACCCCTCCGAGGACCTGGTCGACGCCGCGCCCCACCCAGTAGGCATGCTGCAGAACCGCGAGGCCGAACTTGTCAGCACTGGACACTCGGAGATTTCGGGTGACCGCGGGCGTCGCTGATCCACCTGCAGCAGTGAGAACCGCTGACCAGCGCTCGATCGTCGGCTCCTCGGCCAGGTCGGCGAAGGTGACATCCAACCCGTCCCGACGCCAACGCCCCACCAGCCGCATCAGGACCAGCGACTCGAGTCCCAACTCGAAAAGGTTGGCGCGATACCCGATCGTCTCTTGCTCCACGCCGATCACGCTCGCAACGACCGCCCGAACATCACCCACACCTGTCGCCTGCCGATGCACCGACCCAACTCCCTCGCCACCCGATGGTCAAGAACTTAGGTGAAGCTACCCTATGATCTCGGTTCATGCCCGCCCCAGAACCCCTACTCCGAGCCTCGGTTAGGCTAACCTATCGTCGTGATCTCGACGACACTGTCGCTCCGCATACGAGCATGGGGCGATATCACCCGGATTCGACACGGAGGAACGGAATCCGGTCGATC
Source organism: Rhodococcus sp. NPDC060086 (assembly GCF_042730275.1). NCBI lineage: Bacteria > Bacillati > Actinomycetota > Actinomycetes > Mycobacteriales > Nocardiaceae > Rhodococcus > Rhodococcus sp. NPDC060086. Next base: position 45,553 of record NZ_JBHWWZ010000019.1, on the reverse strand, counting down.
GATATGCTTTCCGCTGCAACCGGATCCGATTTGAATTCGAGTTCGGCACTACCTCTGAGTCCAGCCCTGATCACAGAGCTCGGACCCGCACGATCAACCCCACCGAAACGGAGTGAACATGTTCCGCACACTGGTCAACGGCAAGATCCATCGAGCCCGGGTCACCCAAGCCGATCTGCACTACGTCGGATCTGTCACGATCGACGCAACCCTCATGCGTGCCGCCGACCTCGTGGAAGGTGAAAAGGTACAGATCGTCGACATCACCAACGGCGCACGCATCGAGACCTACGTCATCACCGGCGATGCCGACTCCGGTGTCATCTGCATCAACGGCGCTGCAGCGCACCTCGTCAACCCTGACGACCTGGTCATCATCATGTCGTACCTTCAGCTCGACGAAACCGAACTCCTCGTGCACGAACCGAAGGTTGTACACGTCGACTCCGACAACAAGATCATTTCACTTGGTAGCGACCCTGCCGAACCGGTTCCGGGATCCACCGAGCAGATCTCTTCTCGCCACCTCACCGCACACTGACGTCAGTAGCCGTGGACGGATCGCACCGGCGAGTCGGAACGGCCGAACAGCCGATTCGAGTCGCCGGTGCAGGTCCCCTCGGGGCCACACTGGCACATGGTGCTACCTGGCGACGATCGAGCGCCGACGTCTAAGGGCGGTGAGCGCCGGAAGTCTCCAGCACCCACGCGAACTCGAACGCGACCTCGCGCCACTTCTCGTACCGGCCCGACACGCCGCCGTGGCCTGCGCTCATCTCGGTCTTGAGCAACAACGGCGAATCGCCCGTCTTCGTCGCGCGCAGCTTCGCGACCCACTTGGCGGGTTCGACGTACAGCACGCGGGTATCGTTGATACTCGTGATCGCGAGGATCGCCGGGTAATCCTTCGCCTCGATGTTCTCGTACGGGCTGTACGAGCGCATGTACTCGTACACCTCCGGGCTTTCGAGCGGGTTGCCCCACTCGTCCCACTCGATCACCGTCAGCGGGAGCGACGGATCGAGGATCGAGGTGAGCGGGTCCACGAAGGGCACATTGGCGAGGATGCCCTCGAAAAGCTCGGGTGCGATGTTCGCGACCGCTCCCATGAGCAGTCCGCCCGCGCTACCACCATCGGCGACGAGCCGGTCGGGGCTCGTGACACCGGTGTCGACGAGATGCCGTGCGCACGCAACGAAATCGGTGAAGGTGTTCTTCTTCGTGAGCGACTTGCCGTGCTCGTACCAGTGCCGGCCCATCTCACCGCCGCCGCGTACGTGCGCGACCGCGAAGACCATGCCGCGGTCGAGCAGCGACAGGCGCGCGACCGAGAAACCGGGGTCGATGCTCGCCTCGTACGAGCCGTACCCGTACAGCAGGGTCGGGGCGTTCGCAGAAGTGCCCTTCTTCGCGACGATCGAGATCGGGATCTTCGTGCCGTCGTCGGCCGTCGCCCACTCACGACGCTGCTCGTAGTGCGACGGATCGAAGTCGCCGAGCACCGGCTGAGACTTGCGCAGCAGCAGCTCTCCGGTGCCCACGACGTACTCGTAGACCCGGGTAGGAGTGATGAACGACGTGAAGCCGAGCCGAAGCACAGGCTGCTTCCACTCGGGGTTCCCGCCCGGGCCGACGGCGAACAGCTCTTCGTCGAATTCGAGTTCGTGGAGGTCGCCGTAGCCATCGGTGGTGAGCGGCCACACCGCAACCCGGGTGAGCGCTTCACGTCGGTAGCTCACCACGAGGTGGCCTTCGAACGCCTCGACATCCTCGAGCCGGACGTCCTTGCGGTGCTCGATGAGGGTACGCAGCGCCGACGGATCGTCGACGGGAGCTTCCGCCAGGACGAAGTTCTCGGCCTTCTCCCCCGTGTTCGGGTCGACATCGTTGTGCAACACCAGGAACCGGTCCTGGCCTCCCACGACGGCGTGCTCGGCGCCGTACTCGACGCCCTCACGCCGAGGCAACAGGACGCGGAACTCGCCGGTGGGATTGTCGGATTCGAGAACCCAGCCCTCGGCGGTGATCTTCGATCCAACCCAGATCATCAGGTACTTCTCGCTGCGCGTGGCACCGATCGACACCCAGTACCGCTCATCGGGCTCGTGGAAGACCTTCACATCGTCGTCCACGGCGGTGCCGAGCCGGTGCCGCCACACGGTGTCGGGGCGCCAGGACTCGTCGACCGTCTGATAGAAGACGTGACTGTGGTCGAGCGCCCACGTGGCGCCGGGTGCGGTGCCCGGGATCTCGTCGGCCAGGAGTTCACCGGTGGTGAGGTCCTTGAACTTCAGCGTGTACCGCTCGTCGCCCACCACGTCGGTGGAGTACGCGAGCAGCGTGCCGTCGTGGCTGAGCGAGAACGCGCCGACGGAGAAGAAATCGTGCCCCTCGGACTCGACGTTGCCGTCGAGCAGCACCTGCTCGCCGGGCAGTTCGGTGCCCGCCGTGACCTCCGGCGGGGTCCAATCGTCGGGGTCGGTGATCGGGCATCGGCACTGGATTCCGTACTGCTTGCCCTCGACTGTGCGGGCGTAGTACCACCACTCGCCCATGCGAGCGGGGACCGACATGTCGGTCTCCTGCGTCCGCGATTTGATTTCCTCGAAGATCGACTCCCGCACCGGCGCGAGATGCGCGGTCTGCGCTTCGGTGAACGCGTTCTCGGCTTCGAGGTACGCGATCACCTCCGGGTTGTCCTTGTCGCGCAGCCACTCGTAGTCGTCGACGAACGTGTGACCGTGGTGAATGCGCTCGTGCGGAACCTTCGCGGCAACGGGCGGGGTCGGGGAGGTCATCGTGGTCAGCCGATCCAATCGTCGAAGGACAGTCCGGAAATGCGCTCGTAGGCCTCGATATACCGCGCACGGGTCTTGTCGACGATGTGCTGGGGCAACGCAGGGGGCTGCGTGTCGGAGGCGCGGTCCCATCCGGATTCGTCGCTGGTGAGCCAGTTGCGGACGATCTGCTTGTCGAAGCTCGGCTGCACCTTGCCTTCCGCATACTCGGCCAGATCCCAGTATCGTGACGAATCGGGGGTGAGCACCTCGTCGGCCAGCACGAGATTGCCCGCCTTGTCGAGACCGAACTCGAGTTTGGTGTCGGCGAGCATGATGCCCCGCTCATAGGCGAAGATCGATGCGCGGTCGTAGATGTCGAGGGTGTCCTGGCGCAGCTGCATCGCCAGATTCAGCCCGATCTTCTCGGCGACCTGCTCGAAGCTGATGTTCTCGTCGTGATCACCGAGGTCGGCTTTCGTCGCGGGCGTGAAGATCGGCTCGGGAAGCCGGGAGGCCTCCACCAGCCCCTCGGGCAGGCCCACGCCGCACACCGAGCCGGTGGCCTGGTAATCGGCGAGACCGGACCCGGTGAGATAGCCGCGGGCGACGCACTCCACCGGCACCATCTCGAGTCGCTTGACGATCAATGCGCGACCGAGGACCTCGGCGGGAATCCGCTCGTCATCGGGCTCACCCGCCAGGTGGTTGTTCGCGTCGAGGTGGTCGAAGAAGAACACACTCATCGCGGTGAGCACGCGCCCCTTGTCGGGGATCGGGGTCTCCAGGACATGGTCGTAGGCCGAGATCCGATCGCTGGCCACGAGCAGCAGATGCTCGTCGTCGACGATGTAGAGGTCGCGGACCTTGCCGCCTGCGAGATGTGAGTAGGAATCGAGTGAAGGACGCACGGTGACACCCTAGTGGTCGACACCGACGCATACCGCACTCCGTGGCGGATATCCCATCGACGGGGCAGGCGTCACCCCCCGTCCATGGGAGCGGCAGTGCACGCTGAGGCCCTGCCGTGATCGTATCGCGATCGGAACGAAACCGATTGTTTCGTTCTGCCGCATGATGGGGCACCATCTCTTCGGTGAGGACCAGACGCGGCGATAACAGATCCACCGACGACATCACGTACATCCCCCTCGGCTCGTCCGGCCAGGCGTCGAACGAGCTCCGGAATGCCACGGCGATGCAGGACACGACCGACTACGAATCACTGCGCGCTGCAATGGACGCGGAGTATTACTGGCGCGGCGTCAAAGAGACGTTCCAGATCGCGGACGAGTCGTTCGCCACGGTCTCGAGGGAGACACGCGATCGCCTCGACATCTCCGCGGCCGTGATGGCGCGCGCATCCCACTGGGTCGGCACGATCGAGCTGGCCGCGGAGGGCGCACACCTGTACGGAGCTCTCGTGGCCTACACACAGGGTGTCGGCGACAGCTACTCGGCGATCGAGTCGTGGGCACGCACCACCAAGAACGCTCTGCGTCCCTGATCCGCGAACATTGATTCGGGCACGCAAACGGCCCCCAGGAGCGAGGGCCGTTCGGGCGTGCGGTGCCGCAGGTTCGCACCCGCTGCGAGGCAGTTTTACTGCGACTGGTTGGCGGGCAGCTTCTCGAGTGCTGCGTCGATGGAATCGAGTGCGAGAAGCGCTGTTTCGTAGGTTGCAGCATTGGCATGCTTGACGGCGACGAGGTTACCGGCCTTGACTGCGGGCAGTTCCTTCCACAGCGGTGAGTCGAACAGTTCCTGCAGTGCCGGAGTGACGGAGCCGTCCGCTTCGATACCGTAGACGATCACGTCGGCGTCACCGAGGTTCTCCGGCAGCTTCTCGAACGAGAGGTACTCGCCGTGGGTGATCGCGGGGTCGGCCGGCTCGCCGGGGAAGTCGAAGCCGAGGTCGTCGAAAAGATTCGAGGTGTAGGACGACTTGTACTCGCGCATGTATTCACCGGGGTTCGTGCCACACTCGCTGCACACACCGGCAAACTTCAGGCCGCCGAGGGTACCGGCGTACTTGTCGGCGAGTTCCGCAGCGCGCGCGTCGTACTCGTCCTTGAACTCGCCGTAGGCGTCGCTCACGTTCGCAGCATCGGCGAACTGCTCGCCGAGTTCACGCCATTGACCCGGGATACTGGGACCGAGGAACACCACCGGCGCAAGCGTTTCCAGCGTGGCCATGTCGAGCTGCTCCTGGACCATCGCGGGAACACCCATGATGATGAGGTCGGGCTCAGCCATGGTGATGGCCTCGTAGTTGAGGTCGGCGACCGACATGTCGGGAGCGACCTTCGGCAGCTCCTCGTATGCGGCGAGGGTCTCCTCGTCCATGTTCTCGGTCTCTCGCGTCCACTCGCACACTGCAGCGAGGTTGGCGTCTGCCTGGATCAGAGGAAGCACCGCGTAGCCGCAGGCGACGATGCGCTGCGGATCTGCCGGGATCTCGATGGAACCGTTCTGAGCCTCGAAGGTGCGAGTCTCCGTCGAAGCAGCGGCATCCGTTTCTTCGGAGCCTCCATTGTCGCTCGAACATCCCACCAACCCGACCGTCAACAAGGCCGCCGCGCCGAGCACTGCGGCGCTGCGCACCCGGCTCCGTTTCAGAACCCGCATCGTGTGTCTCCCACATGTCTCGTCGCCGGCAGCGCGTTGCCCCGGGTCACGATTGGTTAGGCTAACCAAAAGAACGGACCAAGCCAAGCGCCCCGTTCATCCGATTTCACCCGGAATTTCGGCGAACCGACCCTTCTCGTCGCGCAACACGATTCGTAGCGATAGCAAAGGTAAGGCTAACCGTATAGTTTCGTGACCGGTCGCGCGCAGCCGCCGCGGCCGATCAGCCGCAACCGAAAGGTGTGAGCATGCAAGCACCGGTCGCCGTCGCCGCCGCAACCGACCGGGCCGGACGGACCACACCGCCCCCCTTCGTGCTGTCCCGCCCTCACGGCACCGTGCTCGCCCACGGTGTTCACGCCCGCTTCGACTCTGCCGCCGACGCCGCCTCCGCACTCCGCACCGGACGAATCCGCGCGGTGGTCGGAGCTCTTCCCTTCGCCCCCGACCACCCGGCAGCGCTCACCGCGCCCGAGGTTCTCGACCACACCGCCACCACATTCACGACAGAAACGCCTGCGCTACCGACGATCCGGATCTCCGGAGTCATGCCCGCCGAGGCCGAACACGTCGACCGCGTGACCACGGCGCTGGGTCTGCTCCGTGCCGACGACAACACGCTGGAGAAAGTCGTCCTCGCCCGAGCCCTCACTCTCGAGGCCGAGAGCCGCATCGATCCCGAAACACTTCTTGTCGCTCTGGTGTCCCACGACACCGTCGGCAACGGTTTCTCCGTCGATCTCAGTGCGGCAGGCGCGCAGTGGTCCGGACGTCACCTGGTGGGGGCAAGTCCCGAGGTGCTCATCCGCCGCCGTGGCGACCTCGTCACCGCGCACCCCCTCGCCGGTTCCGCACCCCGGAGTTCGGACCCCGAACTCGACCGCGCCACCGCCGAGGAACTTCGCGCATCCGCCAAGAACCTGGGTGAACACGCCCACGTGATCGATTCCCTGCGGGCATCGCTCGAGCCGCTGTGCTCGGAACTGCACATTCCGAATCACCCTTCCCTCACGAGCACTCGGCAATTGTGGCATCTCGGCACTCCCGTGTCGGGCAGACTCCGCGACACGTCGGTGACCGCCCTCGACCTGGCGCTCGCCGTCCATCCGACACCCGCGATCTGCGGAACCCCCACCGAGTCGGCCCGCGACCTGATCCACGAACTCGAAGGTGACCGCGGCTTCTACGCCGGCGCACTCGGCTGGTGCGACGAGAACGGCGACGGCGAATGGATGGTCACCATCCGTTGCGCGGTCCTCGAACCCGACGGCACGACACTGACTGCACATGCGGGCGGAGGCATCGTCGCAGATTCCGATCCCGCCGACGAATTGGCCGAGACCACAGTGAAGTTCGGTACCGTTCTCGAGGCCTTCGGGGTCCAGCGATGAGATTGTGATCCACCGCTGAGGTATCCGCGCGGATTCTTGCTTCCCACATCCACGATCGTGGCAGCGGGAAGCGAAAATCCGCGCGAGAGTTCAGCTCACACGGCGACCGGCTGCTCGACTCGGGCAGCGAGTGCCGCGTACCGGCCGCCGAGCGCGACCAGCGTGTCGTGGCTACCGCGTTCGACGATACTGCCGTGATCGAGTACGACGATCTCGTCGGCGTCGCGGACCGTCGAGAGGCGGTGCGCGATGGTGATCGTCGTGCGGCCGTGTCGCGCGGTGTCGATCGCCTGCTGCACCAGACGTTCCGTTTCGTTGTCGAGCGCGCTGGTGGCCTCGTCGAGCACCAGGATCCGTGGGTCGCGCAGCAACGTCCGCGCAATGGCGAGCCGCTGCTTCTCACCACCGGAGAAACGGTGACCGCGGGCTCCGACGACGGTGTCGTAACCCTCCGGCAGCGACACGATCAGGTCGTGGATGCGCGCGGCGCGGGCGGCGTCCTCGATCTCCGCATCGGTCGCGTCGGACTTCGCGTAGCGCAGGTTCTCACGCACGGTCGCGTGGAGGAGATAGGTCTCCTGCGAGACCACACCGACCAGCGCGGCAACATCGGCGAGCGCCATGTCGCGCAGGTCCACACCGTCGATCGTGACGCGCCCCGATGTCGGGTCGTACAACCGCGCGACGAGGCCGCCGAGTGTGGTTTTGCCCGAACCGGTCTCGCCGACGAGGGCAACCTGAGCACCTGCAGGCACGTCGAGGGTGATGTCGTCGAGTGCGAGGCGGTGCGCGCCGTCGTACCGGAAGTCGACGTTCTCGAATCGCACTGCACCCGCGACCCGTTCGCGGTCGACGTGGACCGGTTTCTCCGGGTCGTCGATCTCGACGGTGAGGTCCAGGTATTCGAAGATCCGGCTGAACAGCGCGAGTGAACTGGTGACGGTGATTCCGACGTCGAGCAGGCTCATCAGCGGCCGGAACAGGGTCGCCTGCAGACCGGTGAAGGCGACGAGGGTGCCGATCGTCATGCCGCCGGACGTAGCGGGCAGGCCTGCGACGAGATAGAGCACCGCGGGGATCGCGGAGAAGACGATGTTCATGGTGGCCATGCGCCAGCGTCCGGACAGCTGCGCATGCAGTTCGAGATCGGCGAGTTCGTCGGAGGTCTGCGCGAACTTACCTGACAGCGCGGGCCCGGTGCCGAGTGTCTTGACGAGCAGGACACCGCTGACGGACAGCCCCTCTTCGATCTGCGTCTGCATGTCGGCCATGCGGCGCTGCTGGCGAGCGGTGATCACGCGGCGCATCATCGCGACACGGCGGGTGAGCCAGATGGCAGGCGGCAGCACGATCAGCGACAGCAGCGCCAATCGCCAGCTGAGGATCGTCATCGCGACGGCGGTACCGACCACGGTGGTGACGTTGGAGGCGATGGACGTCGCCGTGGAGGTCACCACCGACTGCATTCCACCGATGTCGTTGGTCAGCCGCGACTGGATCTCACCGCCGCGGGTGCGGGTGAAGAAGCTCAACGACTGCCGTTGCAGGTGCGAGAACACGCGAGTGCGCAGATCGTGCATGATCCGCTGCCCGACGGTCGTGGAAATCCACGTCTGAACGACGCCGAGCAGGGAGCTGACAACGGTGACGGCGAGCATGCCGCCCACCACCCACAGCAGCAGGCTCACGTTCTGGTCCGGGATCGCGTCGTCGATGGCGGCGCGGACGAGGAAGGGGCTCGCGAGCGAGATGACGGACGATGCGACGATGAGCGCAACGACGACGGAGATCTGCCAGCGGTAGGGGGCGAACAGGGCGCCGATGCGCCGCAGGCTGACGGGTGATTCCTTCAGCTGTTCGATGTCTTTGGGGTCGACCTTGGCTCCGCGGCCTCTGCCGCCGCCCTGGCCTGGTGGGGGCTGCATCATGTGCGCACCACCTCGATTCATGATTCGTTCGTACTTAGTGAGGTTGCCTCATTAAGAGGTAACAGTCAACTGAGGTATGGTGAACGTCATGTCGGTCTCCCCCGCCACACTCCGTGACCTTCTCATGGCCACCACCCGTACGCTGCGGAAACGCTGGCACGAGAAACTCCGGCCGTGGGAGCTGACCCCGCACGAACACCGGGCACTGCGGGTGATCGGCAACGCAGACGAGCCGGTCCGGCTGGGGATCGTCGCGAAGTCGCTGCACATCGTGCCGCGGTCTGTCACGGAGGTCGTCGACCGGCTCGAGTCCCGTGGCCTGACCGAGCGACTTCCCGACCCCGCCGACCGGCGCGCGGTGTGCGTACAGCTCACATCCGACGGGCGGCGCCTGCTGACCGAGCTCGATGCCGCGCGCGACGCCGACGCGGCCGAGGTCTTCGCCCGACTCGACGCTGCCGAACGCGCCGAGCTCGCCCGCCTGCTCCTCAAACTCACCGGCGATATCGAGACGCAGCAAAGATCGGCAGAACACGCCGCTGCAGATTGACGGGCTCCACGCGAGGTGACGGCGCCCGCCACGCCGGTCCACTCATCATGAATTCACCCGGCGCCCGGATGGCATCGATGATGTTCGCGACCATGACGCCGACCGAGCAACGCCTGTCGTACCCGGTCGGCCCTCGTGGACCGAAGCGATCGTCGCCGCGCTACGCATCGATCCAGCGCGTCAGTTCGCGTCCGGACTCCAATCCAGCACAAGGTCGATGAGCCCCGGGAAGCGGGCATTCAGGTCCTCGAGGCGCACGCGACTGCGCCGCTCGAGCCCGTACTGACGCTGGGTGATGACACCGGCCTCGCGCAACGCCTTGAAGTGATGCGTGAGCGTGGATTTCGGCCGGTCGAACCCGAACCACCCACAGGTCTGATCGAATTCTTCGGACGACAGCAGGAGCCGCCGCACGACGGTCAGCCTCAACGGCTCGGCGAGAACGCCCATGACGCGTTCGAGGCGGATGGCCTCGGCCGGAGGCTCGGGAAGCCGCGCGGGGAGACCTCTCGGCTCCCCTCCGCGGGCGTAGGTCGACGCAAGCCTGTGCATACCTTCAGATTAGCTGATGTACGAGATTATTCGTACTGATGTTAAGTTCGACTCGACTCGTACTTGTACGAGAAATTTCGAACTAGGTGGTGCGGATGGAGAAGGTAGTCGAGCAACGGGATCTGCGATGGTCGGTGGCGGCAGCGTTGACCGTGGTAGCGGTATTCGTGCTGTCCAACGCCCCGACGCCGCTGTATGTCGAGTGGCAACGGACGTGGGGATTCTCCTCAGGCATGCTCACGATCATCTTCGCCTGCTACATGATCGGACTGGTGGGCACGCTGGTCATCGCGGGCAGGCTCGCCGACCGGTACGGCCGCCGCGTGGTCCTGGTGCCCGCAATGGTGGCCGCGATCATGTCGGGGGCGTTGTTCCTGCTCGCACAAGGCGTCCTGTGGCTCCTGGCGGCACGACTGCTCGCCGGTGTCGCCGTCGGTGGTGCGGTGACAGCAGGAATGGCCGCGGTGGTCGACGTCGCCCCGACCGCCCGCAAGCGGGCCGGGGGCCTCATCGCGTCCGCCTCCATGGTGCTCGGCGCAGGGATCGGCCCACTACTCTCGGGCGTCACCGCGAAGGCGACCACCACCCCGCAGCTGTGGACATTCGCCCTCGTCACGGCACTGGGAGTCGCCGCCCTGGCAGTCAGCGTGCGGCTGCCGCTCCCCGCTGCCGACCATGCCACGTCTTCGGACGCTCTCCTGCGGTGGCCGCGTCCACCCCGGGACCGCCGACGCGAGCTGATGTGGGGTGCGGCGACCTTCGGGCCAGGGATCACGGCAACCTCGTTCGTGCTCTCCCTTGGTCCCTCGGTGCTCGCCGTCCCCCTCAGCGTCCCGGATCCGCTGGCCGCAGGGGCTATCGCCTGTGCAATGTTCTTCCTCGCGACCGGGATCCAATTCGCCGCGGGCAGCCTCTCCACCCGCTCCCATCTCGCACTCAGCTCCGTTGCCGCCGTGGCCTCGATGGGGATGCTGACCATGGCCGTCACGGTGACGCCGTGGTGGCCGGTCTTCCTTGCTGCCGCCCTGCTCGCGGGCACTGCACAAGGACTTGGTCAGCTTGCCGGCCTCACACTCATCGCTACGCGGATCTCTCCGGATCGGCGTGCCGAGTCCAACGCCGCGCTCAACATCTCCGGATATATCCCAGCCGGAGTACTGCCGGTAGCCACCGGCTATCTCGCTGACGCCATCGGACTCGGCAATGCCGTGATCGCGTTCGCAGCGACTCTCGGTACCGTCGCGATGATCGCCCTGGTGGTGGTGCGCGCCAGCACGCGAAGCAAGTCACCGTCCGCTACGGACGCACGATGAGCGAACTCACGTCCCCGTTTGCCCGCCGCAATGATCGCTACAGATCGCCTCGATCAAGCTGCGTTGCAAGCCACTCCGCCACAGCGCCAGTGTTCCGCAAGTACCCGACAGCGACCCTGGACGTGTTTCGCTGGACGGTACGTACTTCCCATCATCGACAGGATCGATCACTTCAGCGGGTCGCACACCGGAAAACCCGTTGCTCAGGCGAACGAGTGCCCGTAACCTCGGCGGACGTCCCACTCATCCCAGAACGGAGGCAGAACATGCTGCCGGTCACCGAACGCGACATCAGATCGTCGTTCATCAACTGCTCGAAAGGTGACGCGAAGCGCCTGTCCGTTCCCGCCGACCTGGACGGTCTCCCCTGGGACGACCTCGACTTCCTCGGCTGGACCGATCCGTCCTATCCCGGTCGCTGCTACGTGGTGACCCAGCAGGGCGACGAACTGGTCGGGGTCGCGTTGCGCCACGGGTCCGGCGGCCGGCGTCCCGCGCAGATGTGCTCGGTCTGCCAGACGACCCACCCCAACGGCGGAGTGCACCTCATGGCAGCGAGCAAGACCGGCGATTCCGGACGACGTGGCAATACCGTCGGCATCTACATGTGCGCCGACCTCGACTGTTCGCTCTACGCACGGCGCAAGAAGACCCCGAGCGGGGGGCGACAGTATCGCGACGATTCACCCGTCGACGACAGAATCGAGCGGGTCCGGTCCAATCTGGACGCGTTCATCGCCCGCGTCGGCTCGCACTGACAGACACCGCCGCCACTCCCCCGCGTTCGAGGGAGTGGCGACGACGACCTACGGTCGGATGACAGCGTCCGCAAACCTCCGGATGGCATCGAGTCGGGCCTGCGGATCGGACGGGTCCGCCCCGTACATCCGCCAGGGTGCCACGCGCACACGGGTGACCCCGATGTCGGCGAGCGCACGGTACCCGTCGACGTCGGAGACATCGGTGGGCGACACATCGATCTCGAACGGAACCTCGGCGCGGCCGAATTCGGAACGTAGCTCCGCCAGTCGCAAGATCGCCGAGGTGAGCCCTTCGGTATCGGTATTGACCGAGATCCAGCCGTCCGCCAGCCGCGCCGCGCGCCGCAGGCCCGCCTCGCTGTGGCCGCCGCCGTAGATCGGAACGGGCCGATCGGGCGCCGGGCTGATCATGAGGCGGTCGAAATCGTAGTGCTTACCGTGGAATTCGACCCACTGCGGACCTTCGCCGGCACACACGGCCTTGACGACGGCGATGGCTTCGTCGGTGCGGGCACCGCGAGTGCGCATCTCGGTACCGGTGAACTCGAACTCTTCTGGTATCCAGGATAATCCGACACCGACGGCGATACGGTTCTGCGACATCACCGCCATCGTCGCGACCTGCTTTGCGGTGAGCAGCGGGTCGCGCAGCGGCAACTTCAGCACGTTCGTGTAGAACCGCACGCGCTGCGTGACCGCGGCCATCGCAGTCATCGCGATGAACGGGTCCGGCATCGGCGTCTCGGGAGCCCACATCCGCTTGCCATCCGGTGAATACGGATAGTCGGCCGACACCGTCTCGGGGTAGAAGACCGAGTCGGGCAATGCAATCGCGTCGTAGCCGCTTTCGTCGGCGACTCGGGCGAACTCCGGCAGGTCGCGTGCATCGATCATCGCTGCGGGCAGTGCCCATTTCATGGGCACCGAACTCACAGTTCGACCACACGCGACGTCGGGATCGGATGAGAATCGGCCTTGATCCAGCGCATCGCCCAGGTACCCTCGGCGTGCGAATCGGTATCGATCCAGTTTCCGTAGCCGGGATCCTTCGCGGCGACCACGATCGTCAGGGTGCCGTCGTCGTTCAACTTCGCCGTGTGGTTGTTGATGTAGATGTTCGTCCGGTTGTAGTCGAGCGACTCGACCCAGAAGTTCTGCAACACGAAATTGAAGTACTCGCAGTTGGGCACCTCGGTCTCGATCACCCAGGCTTCGTCGGCGGCGAGTTTCCAATAGCCGTGCAGATAGAAGATCGTGGGATCTCCACCGGCCTCCTGGAACTGGGCCTGGCCGCGGTCGAAGATCTCGTTGGGCTGGGGCTGGAATCTGCGTGACCACTCGAGGAAGGTCTCCGCCATGCCCTTCACGATCCCGACCGACTTGGTCAGTCGCTCGCCCAACGCCTCCGGGCTCAGCGGCTCGAATTCCCCATCCGGGTCGAGGCACTCGATCGACAGCTCACCGACGACCTCGTTGCGCCGGTCCCGGTGAGTCTGCCGAACAGAGATGAGGTTGCTGTCCGGCGACAGCGGCAGCCAGGCACCCTCGGCGGGCTTGTCGACGCTCGCAATGAACTCGAAACGGCCGTTCTCGTCGACCTCGAGATCGTGGATGTGCAGGTCGCCGGTCTGCAACATGGTGCCATCGATGTGGTACCGGTTGACGCGTGAACCAAACGTGATGAGCGGGACAGTGCCCCGGCTCCCGACGACCCGGTACGTGTACTTACCCGAGATATTGGCGCGCATGTAGACGTTGTCCGGGTTGTCGGCACCGATCTTCGTCATCATGTTCGAGTTCGGCGCCGACGTGAACTGCGGCCAGCGCGGATCGGTGTACTCGACGCAGTTGATGGTTCCGTATCGGAGCAACCGGCTCAGGTAGCGAACCCCCTCGGCCTGAGTCAGTGGATCCTGGGGGACGATGTCGTCCTCGAGGACCTTCCCGACCTCGAGCAGATCTGCGCAAAACTTTTCCCACGTAGCGTTCATATGAGTACCCCTGTTCTGGTGGATGTTTCAAGTGTTCACACGGTGGCAGCGAACTTCGCCTCGACGTCGGCGGCGCTCACGCCGAACTCCTCGAGTGAATAGCGGTGCGACGGCCGGCGATGGTCAGCGAGGCTCGCCTGGTGCGATGCCTCCACCGCAGCGCGGGCCGCGTCCGTGAAGGGCATGGCGAACTGCGAATAGATCTTCTCGACGGTGCCGACCGCGTCGGAGATGAAGTCCTTGTAGTCGACGTCGATGAACTGATCGGGGTTGTACCGGGTACGGGCACTGTTGAAGTTCGCGTTTCCGCGCGCCCACAAGTCGAGTTGGGTGCGCCCGATGGCGGGTCGGTCGAAGGCTTTCGACATGTCATGGCCGCCCTGCTCCGCAAGGCTGAATGTGGACGCCATCGACGTCAGCGGATCCCGGAAGGTGCGAACGAACAGCGCATCGGGGTAGACAGACATGATCTCATCAATCGCGAAGACATGACTCGGGCTCTTGAGTACCCACCGCCGGTCCGAGTCGTGCAGCCCTATCAACTGCAGGTTCCTCTTGTGCCGCGCATACGTTTCAGTCCAGTCCTGCCCCGCGAGCCACCGGGTGTAGCTCGGAACGTATGCGACGGTCTCGAATGCGGTCGAGAGCATCGTCTGCTGGAGCAGACGCCAGCATTCCTCGACCTCCTCCGATCCCATGAAATGCACCTTCATCAGATCTGTCTCGTTACGTTGGCGAGCCCGATAGAAGGCATCCGAACGCACGAACTCCTCGTTCTCCGACCACGTGTCGCGAGGCGGACGCGGCTGCGGCCGCTCGGCGAGCCACATCTCGGCACCCTGATGCGCCGGGTCGGCGCCGAGCAACCGGTGCAGCGCCGTGCTTCCGGTCCGCGTCAACCCGACAACGAAGATCGGGCGATCGATCGGAACACCGACATGCTCAGGGTATTTCGCAAATCCGGCCTCGCTGGACAAGCGTCCCGCGAGCGCGGCGACGATCATCTTGTGCGCGATCACTTTACCGTGAGGAGTGAGGTCGGCCTCCCGTTCGAACGACTCGAGCAGAACCCGCAGCCCTTCGAGGTAGTCGTCGCTGCCGAAGTCGTCGTAACCGGCGGCCTCGCGCGCGGCCTGATGCAGGTCGTCGATAGAGCCGATGCCGTCGTAGTCGTGTGTCATCCATGAGTCCTTTGAGAGTGAATCAGTGATGGGCGTGGCCGCAGTTGACGTCCAAGCACTGCCCAGTGATCGCGCGAGCGAGATCGGAGGCGAGAAACAGCACGGCATTCGCGATGTCGTCGGGCTCGGGAAGTCGACGCAGATCCGTTCCGGCCGCGATCTCGGCGTAGACCTCGGCCGGGTCGACGCCGCGCTCCGCCGCTTGCTTCTCAACCATCCGCTGGACACGTTCAGCCCAGATATATCCTGGTGCAACTGAATTAACCCGAACTCCCGTCGGCCCCATCTCCACCGAGAGGCTTCGGGCGAGGGCGAGCAGACCGGCTTTCATCACACGGTAGGCACCGAAGTTCGGCAGCTGGTTCCGCAGCACCATCGAGTTGATCATCACGACCGATCCCTGGGACCGTTCCAGCGCGGGCGCCAGTTTCCGGGTCAGGTTGAGTGCCGCCAGCAGATTGATGTCCAGGCCCTGCCGGACCACCTCGAACTCGGTGTCGAGCAGCCGCTCGTGCGGTGGCTGCACGAACGCGTTGTGCACTACCGCGTCGACGACTCCGAACTCTGCGAGCGCAGACTCGGCGAGATTGGTGACGGACGCGTCGTCAGTGACGTCTGTCGGCACGGACACCGCGGTACCGCCCAATTCCCGGATCTCCTCGGCGACCTCCGTCAGCCGCGATTCGGTCCGGGCGGCCAGGACGACGCGGGCTCCTGCGAGCGCGCCGCGGACGGCCACCGAGCGTCCGAGCCCCGTCCCCACACCGGAGACGACGAGGACCTTGCCCTCGAGCAGTATCGGCATCGTGGGCGCGGCTCGCTCGGCCGCCGTCACACTTGGGCCTGCGGGTCGATCACGACGCTGAGCGAAACGATTCGGCAGTCGTCGTCGAACTCGAACAGGTCGCTGGCGAGGAACGCGGGCATCCCCTCACGCGCCACTCGCACCTGCATCGCGGCATACCGGCCGGTGACGATGATCGGCGAGTGGCGGCTCACCGTGAAGTCCACCTTCGCGTTCTCGATGTCGAACCCGCGGATCTCCTCGAGGCCACGGTATGTCCGCACGCCGAGCGGCTCGTGTTGTACGGCGCCCTCCGCGAACAGCGACACCAATTGGTCCACATCGTGGTTTCCCAGGTGCTTCACATACGACTCGAGCGCCGAACAGATTTCGTCTCTCGTAGGCAAGAAACGTTCCTTCCGTGAGGGGTGGGTGGTACGCGGGAACAGATTCAGGCGATCGCGCCGCGGCTGCGCAGCAGCTCGATGATCTGCGCGCTCGCATCTTCGGGTGACGTCGCGGTCGTGTCGATCCGCAGGTCTGGATGCTCCGGCGGCTCGTACGGGGAATCGACGCCGGTGAAGTTGGTCAGCTCTCCGCGACGTGCCTTCTTGTAGAGGCCCTTCGGATCCCGCTGCTCGGCGACAGCGATCGGGGTGTCGACGAATACCTCACAGAACTGGTCGGACCCGACCAGTTCGCAAGCAGCATCGCGCTCGGCACGGAACGGCGAGATGAAGGATGCCAGCACGATCAGACCGGCGTCGGCCATCAGCCGGGCTACCTCGGTGACACGCCGGATGTTCTCCACCCGGTCTGCCTCGGTGAATCCGAGGTCGCGGTTGAGACCGTGCCGGATGTTGTCGCCGTCGAGCAGGTACGTGTGGCAGCCGAGTGCGTGCAGCCGACGCTCGAGTTCGTTGGCGATGGTGGACTTCCCGGAGCCCGAGAGGCCGGTGAACCACAGCACTTGCGATCCGTGGCCGTTGAGCGCCCGGCGGGCATCACCGTTGACGTCCACAGCCTGCCAGTGGATATTGTCCGAGCGGCGCAGCGAGTGCGCGATCATGCCGGCGCCGACCGTGCTGTTGGTGAGCCGGTCGATGAGGATGAACCCGCCGGTATCGCGATTCGCAGCGTAGGTGTCGAACGGCACCGGCCGGTCGAAGCTGATGTTGCACACGCCGATCTCGTTGAGCGCAAGCGTGTTGGTCGCGGTCTTCTCGAGAGTATTGACGTTGACCTTGTGCTTGGGCTTGGTGATGCGGGCCTGCACGGTCATCGTCCCGATCTGACACAGGTAGGGACGCTCGGGCAGCATCTCGTGTTCGCCCATCCACACCACGTGCGCCTCGAACTGGTCGGCCACACCGGGCAGCATCTCCGCTCCGGCGAGCACATCTCCACGGCTGACATCGATCTCGTCGGCGAGGGTGATGGTGACCGATTGCCCGGCGATGGCCTCGTCGAGGTCGCCGTCCATGGTGACGATCCGCGCGACGGTGGACTCTTTGCCGCTGGGGAGAACTCGCATCCGGTCGCCCGGCCGCACGGCTCCGCCGACGATCTGGCCGGAGAAGCCACGGAAGTCGAGGTTGGGGCGGTTGACCCACTGCACCGGCATGCGGAACGGGCCATTGCGCAGGTCATCGTCGATCTCGACGTCTTCGAGGTGCTCGATCAGCGTCGGCCCGTGGTACCAGGGCGTGTTGGAGCTGCGTTCGGTGAGATTGTCACCGACGTACGCCGACATGGGGATCGCGACGACGTCTCCGAGCCCGATCTCGTTTGCGAAACTCGTGTATTCGCTGACGATGTCGTCGAACACATCCTGCGAGTAGTCGACCAGGTCGAGTTTGTTGACGGCGATCACCACGTGGCGGATGCCGAGGAGCGAGACGAGGTACGAGTGCCGACGGGTCTGGGTGAGCACACCTTTGCGGGCGTCGATGAGGATCACCGCGAGGTCGGCGGTGGACGCGCCGGTGACCATGTTGCGGGTGTACTGCTCGTGGCCCGGGGTGTCCGCGACGACGAACTTGCGCTGCTCGGTCGAGAAGTAGCGGTACGCGACGTCGATGGTGATGCCCTGTTCGCGTTCGGCAGCCAAACCGTCTACGAGAAGCGCGAAGTCGAGACCCTCGCCCTGGGTGCCGACCTTGCGTGAGTCGGCTTCGAGCGCGGAAAGCTGATCCTCGAAGACCAGTTTCGACTCGTAGAGCAGGCGCCCGATCAGGGTGGACTTGCCGTCGTCGACGCTGCCGCAGGTGATGAAGCGGAGCATCGACTTGTTCGCGTGCCGCGCGAGGTACTGCTCGATGTCGTCGGCGATCAGTTCCGAAGGCTGAGTCATCAGAAGTACCCTTCCTGCTTCTTCTTCTCCATCGAGGCACTGGAGTCGTGGTCGATCACGCGACCCTGGCGCTCGGAAGTGGTGGTGAGCAACATTTCCTGGATGATGTCGGTCAACGTCTCGGCCGTGGATTCGACGGCGCCGGTGAGCGGATAGCAGCCGAGGGTGCGGAAGCGCACGCTCTTGAGCTCGGGAACCTCGCCGGGCAGCAGCGGCATCCTGTCGTCGTCGACCATGATCAGTGCGCCGTCACGCTCGACGACGGGTCGCTTCGCCGCGAAATAGAGCGGGACGATCGGGATGTTCTCCTGCCGGATATATTCCCACACATCGAGTTCGGTCCAGTTCGACAGCGGGAACACCCGCAGAGACTCACCGGGCGACTTGCGGACGTTGTACATCCGCCACAGTTCGGACCGCTGCTGTTTCGGATCCCAGCGGTGCTCGGCGGAGCGGATCGAGAAGACGCGCTCCTTGGCACGGGACTTCTCCTCGTCGCGGCGCGCGCCTCCGAATGCGGCGTCGAATTTGTGGAGGTCGAGGGCCTGCTTGAGGCCTTCGGTCTTCCACATGTCGGTGTGGGTCGCCGAACCATGCGTGAACGGGTTGATACCCCTCTCTATGCATTCGGGGTTCTTGTAGACGACGAGGTCGAGATCTCCTGCGGCAGCGGTCTCGTCGCGCAGCTTGTACATCTCGCGGAACTTCCACGTGGTGTCGACGTGGAGCAGCGGGAAGGGTAGGCGGGACGGGTAGAATGCCTTGCGGGCCAGGTGCAGCATCACGGCGCTGTCCTTGCCGACCGAGTACAGCATCACGGGGTTCTCGCTCTCGGCGACCGCTTCCCGCATGATGTGGATGCTCTCGGCCTCGAGACGTTCCAGGTGTGTCAGGTTTTTTCTGATGGTGGGACTGCTCATCGTCCGAGCACCTCCAATGCTTCGCCGGCCAGTTCGGGGCGGCAGATCAACAGGTCGGGCATCCAGGGGTTTTCCTGGTTATAGTGGGGTTCGGAGCCGTCGATTCGTGAGACGTGCAGTCCGGCGGCGCGTGCAACCGCCACGGGGGCTGCGGAATCCCACTCGTACTGGCCGCCGGTGTGGGCGTAGATGTCGACCTCGCCGCGCACCACGGCCATCGCCTTCGCGCCGGCCGATCCCATCTCCACGAGTTCCGCGCCGAGGGCGGTCGCGAGGGCCAGCACGGGTTCGGGTTTGCGGGTGCGGGAGACGACCACGCGAGGGGTGTGCGATAGCGACGAGAAGGCTGTGGGGGTGTCGCCCGTCGAGTAGGTCACACCGAGGGCGGGCATCGCGACCGCGCCGACGGTCAGCAGTCCGTTCTCGACGAGAGCGACGTGCACGGCCCAGTCGGCGCGTCCCGACTCCCCGAATTCGCGGGTGCCGTCCAGGGGGTCGACGATCCACACACGGTCCGAGCCGAGCCGGGCGAGGTCGTCTGCACCTTCTTCCGAGAGCACCGAGTCCTCGGGGAACCTGTTCGCAAGCTCGTGGACGAGCCACTCGTGACTCTTCAGGTCTCCCAACCGACGAATCTCGTCCGGATCCGCTCCGGATTCGAGACCGAGACGGAGATCGAGGAGTAATGCTCCTGCAGCAGTTGCCAATTCCGATGCCGCGAGCGCATCGTCTGCATTCGAGAAGGGAGGGGTCGGGTGTGTCGCCACCGGGGCGCCGTGGTCCATGAATGAGACTCTAACCACAGAACGAACATTGTTCAATCCCATTTCGAACAATGTTCGATCTCAGTCGGAGACGCCACGCCGGTGCGGACGTCGACAACCGCCGCACCCCGGCTACGGTGGGACGATGGGCGAATCGAGCAGCAAATCGATCTATGGGGACGCAGAGGCACGGCGTCGCCGCACACTCGATGCGGCTGCCGCCCTGCTGGACGAGGGCGGGTACTCCGCACTGACGATCCGCTCGGTCGCGAAACGCTCCGGAACCAGCGTCGGGCTGATCTATCAGTACTTCACCGATAAACAGGACATCTTCACCTCGTTACTCAACGAGAGTCAGATCGAGTCCCGGTCGTTCGTGGCCGCTCTCCCCCGCGACCGCGGAGTCGCGGCGCTGCTCGCCGCGGTGATCCCCGAGTCCACTCGCCAGTGGGGGCGAGTCGGCCGCTTCACTGCCACTTGGCGCGACGTCGAAGGCGACGACCACACCGAACGCGAATCTGTCCGCAAGGTGCGGCGAACCGCCCGGGAGTACAACACCGAGCTCCATGCCGCGCTGACGGAGGCCGCCGCCGCCGAACACCGCACACTGCGCGACGACCCGGCCATGCTCCCCTTCGCCCTGTCCGTCCTCCAGGGCGTGGCCGACACCATCGTCCACAACTGGGCCGCCGACCTCGATCACGCGGAGCTCACGGAATTCGCCGCGGCATCGCTGACCCGGGCCATCACTGCGCCCGAAGACGGGCCGCGGACACAAGGGTGACAAAGACTCAGTCGAAAGTCCCACTCAGCGGTACTCGGCCATTGTGACCAGCCACACAACCATACCGTGCTCCCTCGAAGCCTCACGGAATTCAGGAGCTCGTATGAGTACATCGGTGATACCCGATCGGCCCCGATCGACACGCACGCAACAGCGATACGAACGGACGCGCCCGGTCTGGCTGATCGTGTCGGTACTGATCGCGGTGGAAATCATCAGCGCGTTCGAGACATCGATGATGTACGCGGCGCTCCCGACGTTCACCGAGATCTTCAATACGGACGCATCTGCCGTCGGATGGAGCGTCACCGCGTTCCTGCTGGTTGCTGCCGCCTCCGCCGCCGTATGTGGCCGCCTCGGTGATATGTACGGCAGAGAGCGCGTCCTGATCATCGTCCTGATCTGCGCAGCAGTCGGATCCATCGTCAGCATGGCCTTCGGCACTCTCTGGGGCGTCATCCTCGGACGTGCGATCCAGGGCGTCGCAGGCGCGATCCTGCCCCTGTGTATCGGCCTCGCCCGCGAGCACCTCCCGGCGAAGAAGGTGCCGATGGCCGTCGCGTTGATCGCCGGTTCCGCGGTCGCCGCCGGTGCCGCATCGCTTCTCGTGGCCGGCCTGATCATCGACCTCGGCGACTGGCGGTACATGTTCGTCGTCACAGCCGTCTACGCCATCGGATGCGTCGTCCTCGTCGAGGCCGTGCTGCCGTGGCGTCATCGTGACACCGAACGTCAACAGGTCGACTTCGTCGGCGCGATCGGTCTGGCCATCGCCGTGACCGCCATCCTGCTGGCGCTCACCCAGGGCAAGTCGTGGGGCTGGGGCGACCCCCGCGTACTCGGTCTGCTGGTGGCCGGCATCGCGATCTTCGCCTGGTGGGTGCGCTGGGAACTGGGCCGCAAGTCTCCGATCATCAACCTGCGCCTGCTCGCCGAACGCAACGTCGCCGCCACCATGCTCGCCACCGTGGCGCTGGGCATCGGCCCGATCGGCGTGACAACGATGCTCATTCCGATCATCATGCAGACACCCACCACCGCGCCGTTCGGACTCGGCCTGTCGGCCACCCACGCCGGGATGCTCTCGTTCGTCGGCGCCATGATCGGAATGCTCTTCACCCCGCTCGCAGGCAAGATCGCGACAGCACTGGGCGCCCGGTCGTCGCTGCTCCTCGGCACCACGGTGTTCATGATCGCGTGCGCTTCGTTCTTCCTCTTCCACGGCTCGGTCGTCGGCATGACCGCACTGGTGGTGGCCGTCTCCGTTGCGACCGCGTTCGCCTACACGGCACTGCCGAACCTGCTGGTCGAGTTCGTGCCCGAGCACAACACCAGCGAGATCACCGGAAGCCAGTCGGTCGTGCGCACCGCGGCGATGGCGATCGGCACGTCGATCACGACGGTCCTGCTCGCCACCCTCGTCGTGCCCGGCACGTCGACGCCGACGGTGGCCGCGCTCGGGGCCGTGTGCGCGTTGCTCGTGGTCATGTGTGCCATCACGATCGTGCTCACACTCAGCATCAAATACCAGAAGAACTGACGGAACTCAGGATCGGCCGGCGGTTCCGAGAACCGCCGGCCGATCACTGCGTCGAGGCGTACTGCTACGGCTCGAAGACGACCCTGCCCACGGTTGTTCCCTCACCGAGCCGCGCAATCCCATCGGCGAGCTCCGACAATGACAGCCTCTCACTGACCAGTGGCGCGATCGCCCCGGACTCGGCGAGAGCCGCGAGTTCGGTGTGGCATTCTTCGATCACCGCGCGGTTGCGTTCCTTGTAGAGACCCCAGTGCAGGCCGATGATCGAATAGTTCTTGATCAGTGCGTGATTGAGTCCCGGGGTGGGAATGGTTCCGCCGGCGAAGCCGATGATCACGATCCTGCCCTCGAACGCGATGCACTTCGTCGATCCGGTGTAAGCATCGCCGCCAACGGGATCGAACACGACATCGGCGCCCTTGCCGCCGGTGAATTCCTTGACCAACGGTACGAAATCATCGGTGTGCCGGTCGATCACCAGGTCGGCGCCGAGCTTCCTGCAATACTCGGCCTTTTCGGGCCCGCCCACCACGCCGATCACACGGGCGCCGGCAGCCTTGCCGAGTTGCACCGCGGCGCTGCCCACACCGCCCGCAGCAGCGTGCACGAGCAGCGTCTCTCCCTCGAGCAGGCGCGTTCTGCGGTGCAACGCGAACCATGCGGTCTGATATCCGATGAACAGCGCCGACGCCGACGCATCGTCGAGCGACGCGGGTGCGGGGAATGCGTTCACCTCGTCCATCACGGTGCGCTCGGCGAACGCACCGAGCGGCAGATTCGGATTTCCGATGACCCGGTCGCCCACGGAGAAACGGGTGACGTTCTCCCCGACGGAGATCACCTCACCGCACAGTTCGACTCCCGGCGTGAACGGCAGCGGGGGCCTGACCTGATATTTTCCCCGGCACAGCAGCACGTCGGGGAAGTTGGCCGGTGCCGCGAGCATTCGAACGAGCAGCTGCCCGGGGCCTGCCGCCGGGTCGTCGATCTCCTCGAACCGGAGTACATCTCGCGGCTCACCGAGTTCGTGTACACGCCACGCTTTCACAAGATCACAGCCTTCACGTAGTCACAGCCTTCAGGTCGGTGGTTGTCGGTCGGTCAGATTCCGGCATCGGCCGCGACCGCCCGGGCGGCGTCGACGAGCGCGTCGATGCGCTCCACGGTCGGGGTGCTCGCGGCTGCCTTGTTGCGCGGGTCGTCGAGCGCGCGCCTCATCACGCCCTCGGCGATGATCGCCACCTTCCACAACCCGAGTGCATGCCAGAACTTCAGTGCGGCGGGGTCGCGACCGGTCTCGGCGAGATACATCTCCACGAGTGCGGCACGGCTCGGGAAGCCGTCCAGTTGTGTGGCCGGGAAGTCTCCCGCGGTGTGCTCGCCGGGTTCGCTCCAGTACGCGAGCATGCTTCCCATGTCCGCCAGGGGTTCTCCGAGTGTGGACAATTCCCAGTCGAGTACGGCTCTCACCTCACCGTCGTCGGGTGAGGTGATGAGGTTGCGCAGGTGGAAGTCGCCGTGGACGAGCGTGACTTCCCGCTGTTCCGGGATACTGGCGGACAATCTCCGGGTGAGGTCGTCGAGGCCGGGTATCTCGCGTGTCTTCGAGCGTTCCCATTGCCCCGACCACCGGGTGAGCTGCCGCTGGGCGTAGGGCTTGTGGCTCGCGAGATCCGCCAACCCCACCGCGTGGAGGTCGACGGCATGGATCGCCGCGAGCGTCCGAGGCAGGCGAATCCCGATCGTGTGTCGCTGTTTCGGGGTGAGTGCCTCGGCCACCGCCATCCGGTCGACGACGAGTCCGTCGACGAACTCCATCAGGACGAGCGGCGCATCGGTGACCGACGGGTCGTCGGTCACCGCAAGAATCCGGGGTACGGGTACGGCGGAGTGCTCGAGGGCCGAGAGGATCCGGGCTTCCCTCGCAACATCGTGCGCAGACGCGAGCAACGTGCCCAACGGTGGTCGGCGCAGCACCCACTGTCGGCCGGATGCCTCGCCGATCAGGTAGGTCAAGTTGGATTGCCCCAGCCCGATCCGCTCGAAGGTCAGCGGGCCCGCAAGCGCAGGCACGATTTCGGCGACCCACGCCGTGACCGCGTCGGTATCGATCCCGACCACCACGGTCTCAGGCATCGCGCGCGCCTCCCTGCCGGAACGACGCCGCGTTGCCCAGCAGCCGGCCGCCGTCGATCACCATCACCTCGCCGGTGATCCACTGCGCCGCATCCGATACGAGAAAGTGAACGGCCGACGCGATGTCGACGGGCTCACCGATGCGCCCGAGCGGTGTGGACGCCGCGACCCGCGGTTCGTGGTCTTTCCACAGTGCTTCGGCCAGTTTGGTTCTCACGACACCGGGTGCGACGGCGTTGACGCGGACCATCGGCGACAGCTCGAGCGCGAGCTGTTTGGTGAGGTGGATCAGTGCGGCCTTCGACGCGTTGTACACGCCGATATTCGCCTCGAATTTCATGCCGCCGATCGACGTGGTGTTCACGATGCTGCCACCGTGATCGCCCATCCACGCCTTCACCGCCAACGATGTCCACAGCATCGGACCCCATACGTTCACGTCGAAGGTCTTCGCGAACCGCGCGTGGTCCTGCTCGATCAGCGAACCGTACGACGGGTTGGTCCCGGCGTTGTTGACGAGAATGTCGATGCTGCCGAACTTGTCGAGGGTGAGGTCGACGCATCGACGCGCAGCTTCCTCGTCGACGGCATGTGCACCCACACCGAGCGCAGCCGGGCCGATGTCGGCAGCGGCGGCGTCCGCCGATTCCTGGCTGCGCGACGTCACGACGACGTTCGCTCCCGCCTCTGCGAGGGCGCGGGCGGTTTCCAATCCGATGCCGCGGGAGGCGCCGGTGACGATCGCTGTCCTGCCCGTCAGGTCGAATCCGGTCATGAGGTGGGCCGCAGGTCTCGGTACTTGCGCAGTTCCTGCTTCGCGATCGCGCGCTTGTGTACCTCGTCGGGGCCGTCGGCCAGACGCAGTGTGCGCAGATGCGCGTATGCCATGGCGAGCGGGAAATCGTCGGTGACGCCGCCGCCGCCGTGCACCTGGATCGCACGGTCGACGATCTTCAGCGCGATGTTCGGTCCCGCGACCTTGATCGCCGCGATTTCGGTGCGCGCTTCTTTGTTGCCGACGGTGTCCATGAGGTACGCGGTCTTGAGAGTGAGGAGGCGGATCATCTCGATCTCGATGCGCGCCTCGGCGATCCAGTCCTGGATGTTGGCGTTGTCGGCCACGGGTTTACCGAACGTGACGCGTGATTGTGCACGGCGGCAGAGCAGTTCGAGTGCGCGTTCGGACACACCGATCGCACGCATGCAGTGGTGGATCCGGCCGGGGCCGAGACGCGCCTGGCTGATGGCGAAACCTTCGCCTTCACCTTTGAGGACGTCCTTCGACGGCACGCGCACGTCCTCGAACAGGATTTCGGCGTGGCCTTCGCGGTCGTGGTAACCGAAGACAGGGAGGTTGCGCACCACCGTGACGCCGGAGGCGTCGATGGGGACGACCATCATCGACTGCTGCCGGTGAGGAGCCGCCGCGGGGTCGGTCTTACCCATCACGATCAGGACCCTGCAGTTCTTGTGCATCGCGTTGGACGCGAACCACTTACGGCCGTTGAGGACGTAGTCGTCGCCGTCGCGGACCATCGACATCTCGATGTTGGTGGCGTCCGAACTCGCGACGTCGGGTTCGGTCATTGCGAAGGCCGAGCGAATGGTGCCGTCGAGCAACGGCTTCAGGTACTTCTCTTTGTGTTCGTCGGTGCCGAAGAGCGTGAACACCTCCATGTTGCCGGTGTCCGGCGCGGCGCAGTTGCAGGCCTCCGACGCCAGCGGACTTCGGCCCATGATCTCGGCGAGGGGCGCGTACTCGAGGTTGGTGAGTCCGGGGCCCCACTCCGGATGTGGATGGAAGAGATTCCACAGTCCGCGCGAACGCGCTTCCGCCTTGAGGTCTTCCATGATGGGCGGGTGGAAGTGCGGGTCGCCGGCTTCTTCCATCTGACGGTGGTAGACGGCCTCGGCCGGGTAGACGTGGGAATCCATGAATTCCAGCAGGTCCGTCCGATATTTCTCGGCGCGCGGTGACAGGTCGAACAGTGACATGGCAAGCTCCTCGAAGAGTTGATCAGGATTCGGACATCAGAGACCGCTGGTAGCGCCGCATTCCACGCAGCCAGCGGTCGTAATCGGCGCCCTTGTTCCGGTACATCTGGAGTACCTCCGGGTGCGGGAGGATCAGGAACTGCTCTTCGCTGATGCCGTCGAGCACGATCTCGGCGACGTCGGCGGGTTCGAGCACGGCCGCGGAGGATGTCACGGCGCGGGTTCCGAGGTCGCCGAGCGACTCGCCGGAGTTGCTGCCCGCGTACAGCAGTGGCGTGTTGACACCCATCGGGCAGATGCAGCTGACGCGGACGCCCCGGTCGCCGTAGGTCACCGACAGCCATTCTGCGAATCCGACGGCGGCGTGCTTGGTGACGGAATATCCTGCCGCACCGATCTGGGTGAGTAGACCTGCCGCGGACGCGGTGCTCACGAAGTACCCTTCGCCGCGTTCCACCCATCCCGGGACGAGGAGTTTCGCGGCGCGGATGTGCGCCCGAAGGTTGACGTCGAAGATGTTCTCCCACTGGTCGTCGTCGAGGTCGAGTCCGTGCATGCCGGTGATTCCGGCGTTCGCGAAGTACAGATCGACCGGCCCGAAGCGGGTTTCGGCGATCTCGATGACCCTGGCGATCGCGGCGGCATCGGATGCGTCCGCTCCGGCGGCGACGGCACTGCCGGGGTGTTCCGCCAGGATGCGCGCGACGGTCTTCTCGGCAGCGGCGGTGTCGAGGTCGACGACCACGACGCGCGCTCCTGCCTGCGTGAGCCGCGCTGCGAGGGCGTCACCGATCCCGCTTCCCCCGCCGGTCACGATGGCGACTTTCCCTGCAACGTCCACTTTGCCTCCCGACAGTCGTGCTCCTCGTCCTCGCACTATAAGTTGAATGCGGCGTCAACTTCAACTGTTGAGGTTGCGCGGGTCCGCAACGCCGCACGACCCGCGGAGGACTCTTATGTCTCGGCGCGTCCGTACGCGCGAAGCACGTCGGCCATCAGCAGGTCCAAGGCCTCGCCCGCGGGAACCTCACTGCGTGCGCGCAGATAGTTCAGCGACAACGTGAGGTCATCGAAGCGGGCGATGTATCTGCCCCCCTCCGGTGCGAGAGTCCAGATCTCGACCTCGACACCTGCGACGGTTGTGGCCTCCCAGACACTTTCGGGCTCGGACCTCCCGGACACCCACAACGTCGCCGAGGGCGTGATGTACGAGTTCATCCCGGACCACTCGCATCCCGGCTCGGCCGACAACTCGCGCGGCACCGCCTCCCCCGCCCCCAACAGGTCGAGAGTCTCGCGGGAGAGTGCGGTACACGGGTCGATGCCCTCCGCCGCTTCAGGGTCCGCCACCGTCGAGACGACGGTGCCGTTGCGGGTCACGGTTACTTCTTGCTGGCTACAGGCAACGCAGGCCGCGGCTGTGAGGAGAGCGAGGGCGGCGATGCGAGTCGTCGTCATACCGGCATCGTACGACGGCCGAGCACCCGGGACGTCTCAGGTTCCCTGCGGGATCCGCAGCGCATTGACCCACAGCCGGGTCGCGGTGTACACGAGCGTGTCCATGTCCGCGGACTCATCGTCGTCGACGACGAAGTGAGAGAAGGCGAGCCGGCTGATCATGCCCGACAGCGCCCTCGACGCCAGAAGCGCGTCGACCTCGCCGTCGGCGAGTCCGCGGTCCTGCAGATTCGCGATGCTGCGCGCGTTGCGCCGGATGAACGCGTCGCCCCGCTTCTGACGCAGTTCGCGGAACACCGGATCGATATGCGAAACCTGTTCCAGCAGCCCCATCAGCTTCGCGTTGCGCCGATACGCCTCGAGATACGCCCGATTGCTCGCCTCCACGACCGCGGCCGGATCGTCCTCGTCGGCCACGCGCGGCATACCCGGATGCAGCATGTCCTCCTGCGCCAGTTCGAGCACCGCCGCGAAGATCTCTTCCTTGCTCGAGAAGTAGGTGTAGAACGTGCCGGCCGAACATTTCGCATGCTTCGTGATGTCGACGAGCCGGGTATCGAGGTAGCCGGTGCTCTCGAACACCGTTCGAGCAGCGGCGATCAACGACGACCGCGTCCGCAACCCTCGCTCGGTGACCGGTAGATCCCGCAGCAACGACGACGGCGCCATCGACGGAGGAGACTCGTCGAAGGTGTCATCGGTGTCGGATCTCGGCATTCTGTATTTATACGTGATCGGCACGTGACCGCTGACCACCCTGGACGACGAGCGCCTCGAGGAGCCGCGACCGTGAACGAACCGCTACCGCTTCCCCGCGCACGTCGCCAGGTCGCGCCCGGGGCGGTGCACGTGCCCGCGTGGCTCGACCGCGAGATGCAGCGCCGGCTGGTCGGCGCGTGCCGCGACTGGGCTCGGGGCCCGGCGCCCATGCGACACACCGCACTCCCCGGAGGCGGGATGATGTCGGTGCAGACCGTCTGTCTCGGATGGCATTGGTCTCCGTATCGCTACACGCGCACCGCGGTGGACGTCGACGACGCACCCGTCGCGCCACTGCCCCGTTGGCTCGCCGACCTCGGCCGCAGAGCGGTCGCCGACGCGTACTCTCGTCCAGCCGACGACTACGAGCCGGACACAGCCCTCATCAATTTCTACGACGCCGGCGCCCGGATGGGGATGCACCAGGACAAGGACGAACGCGTCGCCGAACCGATCGTGTCGCTGAGCATCGGCGACGCGTGCGTCTTCCGATTCGGGAACTGCGAGACGCGGGGCCGGCCGTACACCGATGTGCGGCTCGAATCCGGGGATCTCTTCGTCTTCGGCGGCCCCTCGCGGTTCGCGTATCACGGTGTGCCCTCGGTTTTTCCGGAGACCGGCCCCGCCGACATCGGGATTGCGGGAGGACGACTGAACGTCACTCTCCGCGCGACCGGGCTCGGCCGCACCCGCGGGTGACCACAATCACCGGAAAGTTCGCATTCTGGACATGCGTAGCGGCCGAAACGCCGCTATTGTCGAATTCGAATATCGCCTGTCGGGGGCACACGAGGAGAACTACGCATGCCCCGGAAACACCCACGCGCTCTCGGCCTGCTCGCAGCAGGGTTACTCACCACCGGCCTGATCATCACAGGGCTCACCGTTCCGGTCGGCACGGCGTCCGCCGAACCCGTCCCCGGTTGCCCCGATCGGTATGTCCTCGCGGTCGACGGCACCAAGGGCTTCCGCACTCCGGACTCGATCGACCCCGACTCGCCGCTCGCTGAGATCTCCGACCGCTACCGCGGTCCGGGCACCGTCGTCGAACACATCCCCTACCCCGCGGTGGTCGTACCGATGCCCAGTACCGGTTCACACGACGACGGCGACGGCATCGACGACGACGGCGCCATCGCCTACGACAGGTCCAAACAGGTCGGACACGAGCGCCTCCGCGAGACCATTGCTGCCCGGCACAGCACCTGTCCCGACGCCGACCTGCTGATCCTCGGCTACTCGCAGGGCGCCTCGATCGCCGGCGACGTCCTCGCCGAGGTCGCGGCCGACGGATCCGTCCCGCCCGACCGGATCAGCGGCATCCTCTACTCGGATCCCCGCGACACCCGCGGCATCGAGACCCTGTTCCCGGGCCCCGTCGTTCCCGGCGTGACGCTCGGCGGCGCCCGCAGCGAATTCGGTCAGATCCCCGTCCAACGAATCTGCATCGAAGGCGACGCGGTGTGCGACGGCCGCACCCCCGGCGACGGCAAGGACTGGCTCCGGGACAACGTCACGGGATACCTGGAACTCCACACGAAGTACCCCGACTACCAACCCTGACGCGCGCACGGACCAGCATCCGAATCGAAAACGACCAAATCGCCCACGATCCATTGATGCGCGATCGATTCGGTACGGTGATCACATGAGCGTCGATATCCCCGCTTCGCAGACCTCATCCGACGACAACCTCCTCGCCCTCGACCGTCAGGTGTGTTTTGCACTGTCGGTGGCGAACCGCGCGGTGCTCGCGGTGTATCGGCCGATCCTCGAACCACTCGGACTGACTCACCCGCAGTACCTCGTCATGCTGGCCCTGTGGGATCGGGCGCCGTTGGCCGTCAAGGACATCGGCGCACTCCTGCAACTGGACTCCCCAACCCTGTCGCCGTTGCTCAAGCGACTCGAGATGCTCGGCCTGATCACCCGCACCCGAAGTTCGATCGACGAGCGGCGACTGGTCGTCGACCTGACCGACACCGGCCGCACTCTGCGGACCGCCGCCGAATCCGTGCCGGGGCAGGTCGTCGACGCACTCGGCGTCGACATCTCCGAACTCGAGGAACTGCACCGGGTGCTCGGCCGCGTCAACGCAGCCGCCCAGAAGCAGCAACAGACACAACGCTGACGGGTCGGTCCACCCGTTCGAGACGGCCGGACCGACCCGCGAGGTCAGCGTGGCGGAAGCAACGCGACCGAGGCCTCACCCGTGTACACGAGGAACGTGAAGGTCTCCTGGAAGTACAACTGCACGTTCTCCGCGTCGTGCGACAGGTAGCCGATCGACAGATCCTGCCCGACCTGCAGGTCGTAGTCGCCGCCGCGGGTGGTGGTGACGAAAGCACCGTCGATCGCCGGCGCCCAGATGATGTCGCCGTCGATCAGTCGGCGGATCTGCTCGCGGATCGGGTAGCCGTGGTCGGAGGTTTCGCTGACCTTCGTGAATGCGTCGGCGCTCAGCAGCACCGAGTACGGGCCGCCCACACCCGCGAGACGCAGTGCCGACAACGCCAGGCTGATGGTCTCCGGAATGTCGCGCGGATCCTCGGGCAGGTGCAGTGGCGCGTTCGTCGACGACGCACGAATGCCCTCGATCCCGGCGGCAGCGTAGCCCTCGAAGATCGCGCGGTCTTCGGCGAACGCGATCTTCTTCGCAGCGTCCTTCACCGCATCGAGATCGACATCGTGGGCGCCGCGCTCGACGTTGTCGAGTTCCTCGCGCGAGAGCGTGAACGGCACTCGCAGTTCGACGACGGGCGCGACCCGATGCTGCCGTGCCCGTACCCCGTCGGCCGGCGCAGCGATCTCACTGGTGCGGCCGAGACCGACGGCCGCGAAATCGGTGCCGTGCGGGCCGGAGAAGTCCACGACGGTACGGCCGGCGACGTGCCGTTTGAACGTGCGGGACGCTTCCTCCTCGATCTCGGCCCATGCCGCGCCCGTGATCGGGGCAAGTTCGCGATACAGGTTGTTCACAGCGTTGAACTCCTTCTGAGAGGGCCGATTCCGAGAGATCCGTCTCCGGCGGTCGGTGCATTCGGTTCGGGGATGACCTCTCGTTCCGGCGGTGCCGGCGGAAGGTCGTCGAGGAACTCCATGGCCGGGCAGAAGAACAGCGTGCCCGTGACGGCCGTGGAGAAGTCGAGGATCCTGTCGTGGTTTCCGGGCGGATCTCCGAGAAACATATTGCGCAACATCTGTTCGGTCACGTCGGGTGTCCCCGAGTAGCCGATGAAGTACGTGCCGAATTCGTCGGCTCCGAAATTCCCGAAGGGCATATTGGCCCGCAGGATCTGCTGTTCGACACCGTCGTCGTCGACGACCGTGTTGAGCGCGACGTGCGAATTCGCTGGTTTCACATCGTCATCGAGTTCGATGTCGTCGAGCTTCGTGCGTCCGATCACACGCTCCTGCTCTTCGACCGACAATGCGTTCCAGGTCGCGAGATCGTGTAGGTACTTCTGCACGATCACATAGCTGCCACCGGCGAAGTCGGGGTCGCCGGGCCCGACCAACGCTGCGTCGGCGGCCTCGTCTTCCTCGGGGTTTTCGGTGCCGTCGACGAACCCCAGCAGGTCGCGGCGGTCGAAGTAGCGAAATCCGTGGGTTTCGTCGACGACCGCGGCAACGCCGCGCAGTCGATCGTTGATCTTCCCGGCCAGCTCGAAGCACAGGTCCATCGTCGACGCCCGCAGATGGAACAGAAGGTCTCCCGGGGTCGCGGGCGCGTGGTGCGTCTCGCCGTCCAGCGGGACGAACTCGTGTAGTTCGGCGGGGCGAGCCCCGGAGAACAGCCGGTCCCACAGCGTCGACCCGATTCCGACGACGACCGAGAGGCCGCCCTCCGGGATCCGGAAACCGACGGATCGACGCAGGCCCGCGAGGTCGCCGAGCAGGTCCCGGACCGCAGGTTCACCTCCCTCGTCCACCGTGACGACGAGGAA
Source organism: Rhodococcus sp. NPDC060086 (assembly GCF_042730275.1). Classification (NCBI taxonomy): domain Bacteria; kingdom Bacillati; phylum Actinomycetota; class Actinomycetes; order Mycobacteriales; family Nocardiaceae; genus Rhodococcus; species Rhodococcus sp. NPDC060086. The sequence continues at coordinate 13,041 of NZ_JBHWWZ010000019.1, read as the reverse complement.
GATTGCCGCCTCGGTCAAGGGCGTCATGATCGGCTGCGAAACTGGCACAAGATCACCGTAATGGAACAGCCGCCGAACGGGGGCGGCGAAGCCCTATGTCACCATCCACGACAACACCGACGTGGTCTGCAACCACACCACCACCGAATACACGACGAGCGCGGCAATGCTCACCGGGAGCAACCGGCGCAGCAGCACTCCGTCCCTGCCCGCCAGACCTTCCACCGACGACACCAACGCGAGGTTCTGCAGCGCGATCGGGGTTCCGGCCGTACCACCGGTCATGTTGCCTGCGACGAGGACCGTCGGGTTCAGTCCTGCCTGCTGCGCCGCCGACACCTGCAAGCTGCCGAACATCGCGTTGGACGCGGTGTTCGAACCCGTCACCACCACACCGAGCCATCCGAGAACGGGCGACAGCAGAGCGAATGCGGCGCCCGCACCCGCGAGGAACTGGCCGATGGTCGCGGTCTGACCCGACAGGTTCATCACGTACGCCAACGCGACGACCGACGTCACCGTCGCGAACGACCACTTCAACTGCACCACCGCGGCGACGAAACAGCGCAGCGCATCCCCCGCCTCGACACGCAACAACGCGATCGACAACAGTGCGGCGACGAACACGATCGTGCCCGGCGCGGTCAGCAGATTCAGCGTGAACGTCTCGGCTGCGGGAACCCCGCCCGACGCGGTCTCGACGTCGAGGCCCGGCCACGTGAACGAGAATGTCGCGCGCGACAACACCGAGGCGACGGGCTCGATGCGGCTGATCAGGAACACCGCGACGATCAACGCGTAGGGCGCGAACGCTTCGACGACACGGCGTGTGCTGTCGGGTTCGTGCTGCGGCGCACTGGGCGCCGCCCCGGTGGACGGCGACCGGAATCGCAACACGATCAGCAGCGCCACCAGCCCGGCCGCTGCACCCGCGATGTTGCTCAATCCGACCACGAAGTAACTCGCGCACAGGAACTGTGCGGATGCGAAGGCGATACCGACTGCGACCGCCGCCGGCCATGTCTCCCGCACCCCGCGGGCACCGCCGACGACCGCGACGAGCACCAACGGAACGAACACAGCAAGCAGGCACACCTGGGCCGCCACCACGGGACCGATCTCCTCGATCGGAATCTCCGACACCTTCGACATGGTGAGGATCGGGGTTCCCATGACGCCGAGAGGTGTTCCGACAGCGTTCGCGATCAGCGCCGCGGCCGCCGCCCGAACGGGCTGCAGACCCGCTCCGATCAGCACGACGGTGGCGACGACGATCGGAGTTCCGAAACCGGCGACGGCTTCGAGGAGCGCACCGAACAGGAACGCGATGACGATCGTCAGGATGCGATGGTCCGGGGAGATCCGCGCGAACGCACGGGTCAGAACGTCGAAATGGCCCGTCTCCACCGTCAGCCGGTATACGAACACAGCGCTGACGACGGTCCACATGATCGGGAAGACGCCGAAGGCGGCGCCCTCGACACCGGAGCCGATCGCGGACGACAACGGCATCCCGTAGACCGTCGCGGCAACCGCGATGGCCACGACGACCGCGACCGCAGCAGCGACATAGGACTTGACCCGGAACACCGCCAGCATCACGAGCATCGTCAGCAGCGGGAGGAATGCGACCAGGGCAGACCATGCGAGCGACTCACCGATCGGCGCGATCGGTTGCACGTAGGTCACGAGGTCACCCCTCGGGCACCGTCAGAGCGGACCTGATCGCATCGGCGGTGCCGTCCAGCACCGTGCGGTTGGGTGACTGCGGGCGGGCACGCATCCCGAACCCGTCGCCGCCCGTGCGCGGCACGACATGCAGGTGCACGTGGAACACTTCCTGGCCTGCGGCCACACCGTCGGCCAGCATGAGGTTCACGCCGTCGATCGGCAGGGAACTCGCTCGCAGGGCCGTTGCGATGCGCCGGCCCGCGTCGAACACCGCTGACCCGTCGTCCGGCTCGAGCTGTGCCAGTCCCGATGCGTGCCGCTTGGGCACGACCAGCAGGTGCCCCGGTGTGAAGGGACGGATGTCCATGAACGCGAGTACATCGGGTTCGTCGAGTACCACGCTCGCCGGTGCCACTCCCGCCACGATCGCGCAGAAAATACAGTCGTTCACGAAGGTAAGAATCTCACTCCGCGGCTACGCTTCGACAGCCGGTCGGCGAGCAGCGCCGAGTACCTTGAGCAATTCCGCCTCTACGATGCTGCGGTCGCGCTGGGGGTCGTCACTGTGCGCGAGGTACAGCATCGCTTCCTCGACGGCAGCAATGATCAGATGAGCGAGCACCGATTCACGGATCGACGGTGCCGTGTCCGGTTCGAAAGACTCCAGCATGCGTTCGATGCTGCGCAACGTCGAGCCACGGTGGGTCTCCCGAACCTCGGCCCATCCGAGTACCGCAGGTGCCTCGATCAGCAGCAATCGGCGGGTTGCCTGGTCGTAGACCGCGTCGAGGGACGTCAATACCGCAACGGTGAACGCTTCCCATCGATCGTCGTAGGGCTCTTTCGGAACCAAGGATTCCTCGGTTTCCTTCTGGATGCGCTCGATCACTCCACGAAACAGTTCACGCTTGTTCGCGAAGTGGTGGTAGAGCGCGCCCCGGGTCACCCCCGCCACGGCCACGATCTCTTCGGTCGCAGCCTCGGCATATCCGTCCCTGAGGAACACCTCGAGCGCGGCGTCGAGGAGCGCGGTGCGTGTGCGCGCCGCGTCCCTGATCCGCCCGTTGTTTTCCAACTTCTCCGAAGCCATTGTCTCCCCTGTTGTGTGCAGCTACCCCCATCGAACTTTCCCCTGGTAGCCGTCTCCTGTGTCTACAGGATCGGGGCCGGCGAGTACGTCGCCGCCTCCGGATACTGCGTTACCAAATCTTCCACGGCGCAAACCACACGTGCGGTCTGCGCCTCGGCAGCACCGACGAACACCGTGCGGTCGGCCAACGCGGCATCGAGCCCTGCGCGGTCGAGCGGCAACCGGTCGTCGGCCGCAAGGCGGTCGAGCAGGTCGGGTTCGCGGCCCTGTTCACGCATCGCCAGCGCCACGGCCACCGCATGCTCCTTGATTGCCTCGTGCGCGGTCTCCCGGCCCACTCCCGCACGCACCGCAGCCATGAGCACCTTGGTGGTCGCCAAGAACGGCAGGTACCGGACGAGTTCCTTCTCGATCACCGCCGGGTACGCGCCGAACTCGGCGAGCACCGTCAAGAAAGTCTCCATCTGGCCGTCGATCGCGAAGAACGCATCCGGCAGCGCGACACGACGCACGACCGAGCAGAACACGTCGCCTTCGTTCCACTGGGCACCTGCGAGTTCGGCGGCCATCGAGGCGTAGCCGCGAAGCACCACCTGCAGCCCGTTGACTCGTTCGCACGAGCGCGTGTTCATCTTGTGCGGCATGGCCGACGAGCCCACCTGCCCCGGCTGGAACCCCTCGGTGACCAGCTCGTGTCCGGCCATGAGGCGGACGGTGTGTGCGAAGGATGACGGGCCCGCACCGACCTGCACGAGCGCCGACAGCACATCGTGGTCGAGCGAACGCGGATACACCTGCCCGACGCTCGTCAACACGTGCGAGAAGCCGAGGTGCTCCGCGACCTTCGTTTCGAGCTGCTCGAGCTTGTCGGCGTCGCCGCCGAGCAGGTCGAGCATGTCCTGGGCGGTACCCATCGGGCCCTTGACCCCGCGCAGCGGGTACCTGTCGATCAGTTCGCGCACGCGCTGCAGGGCGAGGAGGAGTTCGTCGGCCGCCGAAGCGAACCGCTTCCCGAGGGTCGTGGCCTGCGCAGCGACGTTGTGCGAGCGTCCGGCCATCACCAGCGACGAGTACTCCGTGGCACGAACGGCGAGACGCGCAGCAACCGCGACACCGTGTGCGTGGATGTGCTCGAGCGACCGCAGGATCTGCAGCTGTTCGACGTTCTCCGTCAGGTCGCGGCTGGTCATGCCCTTGTGCACGTGCTCGTGACCGGCGAGGGCGTTGAACTCCTCGATGCGGGCCTTCACGTCGTGACGGGTGACGCGCTCGCGGTCGGCGATGGAGTCGAGGTCGACCTTGTCGAGCACACGCTCGTAGTCGGCGAGCGCTTCCTCCGGCACATCGATCCCGAGCTCTGCCTGCGCACGCAGCACTGCGAGCCACAGCTGCCGCTCGAGCACGATCTTGTGCTCCGGCGACCACAACTGCCGCAATTCGGGGCTGGCGTACCGGGTGGCGAGGACGTTCGGGATGTTGCTCACAGAGCGACAGTTTACGGACCCGCGCCCGCGATCACTCATCGGCCGCCGGAGCGACGGTTTCCACGACGTCGATCAAGATCCCTCGTGCAAGTGCTCTCGGATCGGGGTCGAGCTCCCCGAGACCACCGAGCACCGCGCCGTCCACCACCGCGACGAGCCGACGCAGCTGATCGGCGTGCACGTCGCGGCCGCATCGGTGGAGAAGCTCGGTGAGCAACTCGTCGAGCTGTTTACGCATCTCCAGCTGCACAGCGCGCAATTCGGGATGACGTGCTGTCGCGACGTAACGCTCGTATCGCGAAATGAGACGTTCGCGGTCGGCCGGCCCGATCGCGCGCGGACCGATGAGCAGATCCACGATCAGATCGGCGGTGGAGCCGACGGTGCGCGGCGATTGCGAGACCTCACGCACCCACTCACCCATCTCGTCGAGTTCGCGCGCACTGTTGAAATGCACCGCGCAGGTCACGAGGTCGTCGAGCGAATCGAAGTAGTACGTCGTCGACGCAAGCGGCAGGCCCGCACGGGTGGCGACGGACCGGTGCCGCACCGCGTCGATACCGCCTTCGCGAACGAGGTCGGCTGCAGCTTCGACCAGCGCCTGACGGCGCCGTTCGCCCTTCGGAGTCGCAGCAATCGACACCTCGTCATCGTGCCAGCCCGACCGCCTCCACCAGGGCCGAACGGTGGGACATGCTGCCGGTACGATGAGCTCGCTGTCGCGAGCATGGGGGCTCGGCTGTCGCGCCCCCGATCGTATCGACACGATCGGAGCGAAAACCACAATGAAGCGTCGTCGGTTCCTACAGGCATCAGCATTGGGTGCGGCCGTGGCCTCCGTCGGTGTGCCCGGCACCCGGCTTCCGGTTGCCTCGGCACTCCCCCTCGGAATCGACGAATACCGTCGTCTCATTCCCGAACTGTTCACCCCTCCCCCCACACCGCCGGCCCACTCGGACGTCATCGTGGTGGGTTCCGGGTTCGGTGCCAGCGTCGCTGCGTTGCGGCTCGCGGAATCCGGCTCGCAGGTGACCGTCCTCGAACGCGGTATGCGCTGGCCGCGCGACCCGCAGCGGGAGATCTTCACAACCGATCTGCTTGCCGACGGTCGCGGCTACTACCACCGCACCTCGTTCACCGGCCCGACCGGCATTCCCGTCGTGTGCGACGACTTCGCGGGCGTACTCGACGTGACCGACTACCCGAACATGTCGGTGTGGCGCGGAGCCGCCGTCGGTGGCGGCTCGATCGTGTTCACGGGCGTGATGATCGCCCCCGAACAGCGCTTCTTCCAGCAGGTGTTCGGCGACCGATTGAGCTACGACGAGATGAACTCGACGTGGTACCCGAAGGTGCGGTCGATGCTGCGACTCGACACGATGCCCGACGACATCTACAACGCGGACGAGTTCACGCACTCCCGACGCTGGGACGACGACGCCATCAAGGCCGGTTACACACCGCACCGCATCGACGGCATCTGGGACTGGGACGTCGTCCGCGCCGAGCTTGCCGGGTCGGTGCGCCGCTCGGCGGTGGCAGGCGAGACCAACCTCGGCAACTCCAACGGCGCGAAGTTCGACCTCACCCAGAACTACATTCCCGCGGCGGAGGCCACCGGCCGCGCCCAGGTGTGCCACGCGCATCGTGTGCTGTCCATCGGGCAGGAACCCGACGGTCGCTACGTAGTGGACGTCCAGGCCGTCGATCCCTTCGGCACCGTTCTGAGCACCTCGACGCTGACCTGCGACCGGCTGGTGCTGGGCGCAGGTTCGGTGGGCACCACCGAGCTGCTCGTCAAGGCGCGCCACACGGGATCGCTCGCGAACCTCAACGAGCACGTCGGCCGCGGCTGGGGAACCAACGGCGACGCGGTGCTCGTGCGCTCGGTGGCACTGACCAACGGTTTCGGCGGCGATCAGGGGTCCCCCTCTGCGTCACGGGTGGTCGACGAGTCGGGGCTGCCGTTGAGCCTCGAGAACTGGTTCGTCGCGGGCACCGCGAAGGACGTCGGCATGCTCGCATCCCTCGGCATGACGCTCGACCCGACCCGCGCCGACGTGGTGTACGACGCGAATGCCGATCGCGCAGTAGTGAACTGGCCGGCGGGCGGCGAACGCGCGAGCATCGACGCGCTCCGGGCGGTGCACAACAAGATGGCTGCAGCCGGCGGCACCGTCCCCGGCGCCGAGCCGATGGCCTCGGACGTCAACGCGTCGTTCACCGCGCATCCGCTCGGCGGTGTGGTGATGGGCGACGCGACGGACGGCTACGGACGGGTGCACGGTCACCCGGGCCTCTACGTCGTCGACGGCGCGCTGATCCCCGGCAGCACCGGCACGGTCAATCCGTCGTTGACCATCGCCGCACTTGCCGAACGCAACATCGCGCAGATCATCTCAGCAGGAAGGTAATTCAGGGCACCGGCAGCCATCCGGCGAGCCGGTCCAACGCTGCCGACACGTCCGCGGTCGACCCGGCGAACGACAGCCTCACCGTCTCGTCGCCGCGAACGGTGTCGAAGTCGATCCCCGGTGCGAGCGCCAGACCGGTGTCGCGCAGCAGCCGGGAGCACCACGCGGCCGAGTTCTCGTTGTCGAGCAGATGGGCGATGTCGGCGTACACGTAGAACGCGCCGTCGGCCGGCGCCAGCTTCGTGATGCCGAGATCGGGTAGCCCGGTCAGCAGGACGTCGCGGTTGGCGGCATAGCGAGCGACGTGCCCGTCGAGTTCGACACGCGCTTCGGCGCCGAACGCCTCGATCGCCGCGAACTGCGAGATCGACGGCGGGCACACCGTCATGTTCGATGCCAGACGCTGCAGGGCGGGTCGCAGCGAGTCCGGCACGAGCATCCACCCGAGTCGCCATCCCGTCATCGAGAAGTACTTCGACACCGACCCGACGACGACCGACTCCCGCGACGTCGCCCATGCCGTGGACGTAGCCGGTGCACCGGGAGTGCCGAATTCGAGGCCGTGGTAGATCTCGTCGGAGATCAGGAGCGCGTCGTGGTCGTCGCACCAGCGGGCCAGCGCAGCAAGTTCGTCCGGGTCGATCATGGTGCCGGTGGGGTTCGCCGGGCTCGCGACCACCAGCCCGGCCGGCGGCGTGTCGAGAGCCTCGAGCATCGCGACGGTGGGCTGATAGCGGGTGTCGGGGCCACAGTCGAGCTCGACGACGTTGCAGCCGAGCGCCGCGAGCGTGTTGCGGTATGCCGGGTAGCCGGGACGTGCGACGACCACGGTGTCGCCGGGGTCGAATGCGGCGAGGAACAGCAGGGTGAACGCACCCGACGATCCGGTGGTGACCACGACGTCGTCGGCGTCGACGTCGATCCCGTACCGGTCGCGGTGGTATCCGGCGATCGTGTCACGCAGGGGGAGGATTCCGAAGGTCTCGGTGTAGCCGAGGAGTTCGGTGTCGACGGCGTGCCGGGTGGCGCGCAACACCGGGGTCGGGGCAGGCGTCGACGGCTGACCGGCAGCCAGGCTCAGCACGTCGCCGTGGGTGCGTTGCCGTTCGGTGGCAGCCTTCCACACATCCATGACGTGGAACGTCTCGATACGGGAGCGTCGGGATTCAATGCGCACGACATCGACGGTAGTCGTCCACGCCGGACTCTCAGAGTCGGACGTGCTGGCGCCCGAACACGGGCCCCCACGCGACGGGTAGGCCGTCGGGCGAACCGGCGGCTTCGGAGGACCCCGAAGATTCGCACGACCCCGAGGATTCGCACGACACAGCAGTGTCGATGACGTCGACCGTGGAGACCGCGGCAGGCACCACCGGCAGCAGCAGATGCGAATCGTATTGCCCACCGGCGTGCACGATGTGGAAACCCTGGTTGATCGTGTCGTCGTGCCGGATGTCCGGGAGAGTGTCGAAGTCCTGGCCGGTGATGACCAGCACGAGCGACGATCCTGCTTCGAAGAAGGTGCTGTGCGGCATGATCTCGATGTCGACGGGCACGATCTGTCCCGCTGACAGCGGCCAGTACGTGGCCGGGTCGATCACCGGGCGGTATGCGGTCGACGCCTCCGGATCGAGCGCGCGGTGCGAGACCCGGATCCAGCCGTGCGCGACGACTCCCTCTTCGAAACCGTCGTGTCCTTCGAATCGGACCTCGTTCCCCGACGGATCGATCTTCTTCAGAGCGACGAACAGGTCCATGTCCTTGGCGTCCTTGGCCTCCACCCACAGCCGGAGGGCCGCGTGGCCGGAGATCTCGGTGTCCTCGTCGAATGTCGTCGTGAAGACCAGTTCGTCGCCTGCGACGGGGAACATCCGGGCATTCACCGCCTCGTCGGATCGCTCGGGGTGCAGGCCTCCGGTGGCGTGATCGAGGTGGAGCGGAACGTAGCGGGTGTTCGGAAGCGGCCACTGCGATTCGTGACGCTCGGAGTAGGTGCGCAGGTCGTGGCGGGTTTCGAGGCGAACGCGCGGAACCTCGTCGAACCCGTTGTCCTCGCCCTTGAGGAAATGGTCGAAGAACCGGCGTTGCACGTCCAGTGCTTCGGCGCCGTAGAACATCTGCCAGGTCTTGCGGCCGTGCGTGTACAGCCATTTGTCGGGCGATCCCAGCTGGGTGTAGCCGGTGATCGAGCCGCGTGTGCGTGGCCCCTGGTCGGACCACGATGCTCCCACCAGGGCGGGCACCGTGATGTCCGCGAAGGGCGGCGGGCCGACGACGTGCCTGCAACGGTCCGGGAATCGGCGCCACAGCCACGGCGAGATCTTCCGGATCGAGGCCGACGGCACGCGGGTGCCGCGCTGCGTCGCGCGCCACCAGAAATCGCTGAAATGTGTTTCGGGGATGCCGCCGTGGCTGAGCGTGTCGCGGAAGGGGTCGGTGATGCCCTCCCACGGAGAGAAGGCCGCGAGGTGGGGCGGGTGCTGCGCTGCGGTGTACCACTGCAACGTCGCGAGGTGCGATACCCCGGCCATGCCCACCTTGCCGGTACTCCACGGCTGTTCGGCGGCCCATTCGATGACGTCGGCGGCGTCCGCCGCGATCCGGCCGAGCAGCAACCGCGGGCGGCCGTCGCTGGCGAAACACCCGCGTAGGTCGGCGACGACGACGGCGTAGCCGCGCGGCACCCAGTAGCCGGGGTCGGGTGCTTCGAATGCCGTCTGGTCGCTCAGTTCGAGTTCTCCGACGAAGTTCCCCGACTCCGCGAGCTCGCCGAAATTCACCGGGTAGTCGTCGACACCGGCGTCCTTGCCGTACGGGGTGACGCAGACGAGGACCGGGCACTGTTCGAGCCCTTCCGGCCGATACACGTTCGCTCGCAGGATGGTGCCGTCTGCAGTGCGAATCGGGACGTCACGCTCGACGGTGATGTCGCTCGGTAGCGGATACAGCCTGACGCAGTGATGCTCGAGCGGAGTCGGATCCTGCGTCGACACATACTTCCACGAACCCATGTCCCACCTCTGGCCCCTTCAGAAGATGCACCGAGTGTGAAACATACTTGCAGTACGCGCAAGTTCTTCCCGCGCGAGATCGAATCAGAGCGTGATGCGACCCTCGACCGCAGCGAGGCCGATGTCCTTGCGGAAATGGCCGCCCGGAAGCTTGATGTCGTCCAGCGTCTCGTATGCGTCCGCGCGTGCCGCCTCGAGATCGTCGCCGACCCCGATGACGCTCAGCACACGACCGCCTGCCGACAAGAGCGCACCGTCGTCGCGGCGGCTCGTACCTGCATGCAGGACCGTGTCGCTGTCGGCACCGGTGATCACGTCGCCTGTGCGCGGGCTCGCCGGGTAGTACTCCGCGGCCAGCACCACCGTCACGGCGGCGCCGTCGCGCCACTGCAGCGGGGGCAACTGCGCGAGGGTGCCGTTCGCGACTGCGCCCAGCACCTCGCCGAGCGGGGATTCGAGGAGCGCGAGGACGGCCTGCGTCTCGGGATCACCGAAACGGCAGTTGAATTCGACGACCGCGGGGCCTTCCTTGCCCATGGCCAGGCCGGCGTAGAGCAGGCCGGAGAACCCGCATCCACGACGCACGAGTTCGGCCGCGACAGGCTTGACGACCTCGTCGACGATCTGCTCGACGGCACCTTCCGGCAGCCACGGCAGCGGTGTGTAGGCACCCATACCACCGGTGTTGGGGCCGATGTCGCCGTCGCCGACACGCTTGTGGTCCTGCGCGGGAAGCAGCGGCACCACCGTCTCGCCGTCGACGAGGCAGAACAGCGATACCTCGGGGCCGTCGAGGAACGACTCCAGCAGGACAGGGTGTCCGTTCTCGATGATCTCCGCTGCGTGATCGCGCGCGGCGTCACGATCGGTGGTCACCACGACACCCTTGCCCGCGGCGAGGCCGTCGTCCTTGACCACCCAGGTCGGGCCGAAGCGATCGAGGGCTTCGTCGATGATCGCAGGCGTGTCGACGACCTCACTGCGCGCCGTACGCACCCCCGCGGCGGCCATGACGTCCTTCGCGAAGGCTTTCGACCCCTCGATGCGAGCTGCCTCGGCAGACGGGCCGAAGCAGGGGATGCCTGCCTCGCGGACGGCCTCGGCGACACCGAGGACGAGCGGGACCTCGGGGCCGATCACGACCAGGTCGGCCTGCGTGCCCTTCGCCAGCGCGACGACCTCGTCGGCGGAAGAGGCGTCGACCGGATGCTGCTCGGCGATTTTGGCAATGCCCGCATTGCCCGGAGCAGCCAGAACGGCCGTCACACCCGGGTCGCGGGACAGCGCCAGGGCGAGAGCATGTTCACGGGCACCGGAGCCGATAACGAGTACGCGCACGCACGACAGACTACGGGACGGGGCTCCACACGAGATCGGCACGGCCACGGGTCCGAGCGACTGCCGCGGCGTTGGGCAGATCGACCTCGCGAACCCAGTCGCGGGCCTGCGACTGCGCGCGGCCACCCACGCGATGCCGATGGACCAGGCGCGGGGTCAGCGTCGTATCCGGCACGTCCAGATAGATCACGAGATCGAGGAGTGGACGGATCGTCTCCCATCCCCCGGTGTCGAACAGGAGGTAGTTCCCTTCGGTGACGACCACGCGGGCAGACGGTTCGATGGCGTGCACCGCAGCCACCGGGTCGTCGAGTCTGCGCGAGAAGTCGGGGGCATAGACCGTTTCGGCGCGGCGGAGCCGAAGGCGTTGAAGGAGCTCGCGGTATCCCGCCACATCGAAGGTGTCCGGTGCGCCCTTGCGCCCGCGTGCACCGCGCGCGCCGAGTTGCGCGTCGGACAGGTGGAATCCGTCCATCGGCGCCGACCCGGACTCGATTCCGGCTCTGGTGAGCGCTGCAACGAGTAGTCCGGCCGCGCGGCTCTTCCCGGACCCGGGCGGTCCGCACAGCCCGACCACCGTCCGCCGGTCTGCCGGCAGCGGTGCCAGAACCTCGGTGACGAGCTCCGCGATCAGCGCGCGTTGCGTGCCGACACGTGCGGATCCGGGCCCGTTCATGACGGTGAGGATACGACCGGCCGACTCCGTGGGCTGGACACGCTCCCCCGCCACACCTATCGTTAATCCGGAATTCCGAATTTCCGAACTCACGAATTTCCGAAAGAAAGTACGGAGCAGCCATGTCGCCGAAGGTCCTCGCCGCACTCGCCGCCGCAGCCGCCCTGACACTCACGGCGTGCACCGACGCACCACCCGACGAAGCCACCGCCACCGACACGAGCGCCGCCGCAGACTGCGCTACGCTCCCCGCCTCCGACGTGGCGATCCCCGAAGGCTGGGTCGGATACCTCGCCGAACACCCCGACTCCGTCGGTCTCGTCATCGACGACGGGAACGGGAACGTCGTCGCACATCGCGCCGACGACCCACAGCCACTCGCATCCGCGGTCAAGGTCGTCCACCTTGCCGCGTACGCGCAGGCCGTTGCGGACGGCACCCTCGACCCCGCCGAACAGATCCCTGTCGCCGAATGGGAACGCTGGTACCTCCCGGACACGGACGGCGGCGCGCACCCCGCCGCACTGGAACGCCTCGGCGTCACCCCAGAGGGCACGGTCGCTCTCGACGACCTGGTGACCGCGATGATCCAGGAGAGCGACAACGCCGCACCCGACTATCTACGTGATCGACTCGGCGACGACGCACTGACGGCAGCTGCCGAACAGGGCGGCTGGGACGACTTCGAACCGCCCACCCTCCTCGGCAATACGCTCGCGTTCCTTGCACCGCAGGACACCGGCGCCGACCTGTGGGACAGCGCGCAGCGTTACGCGGACGATCCCGGCTTCCGCGCCGAGATCCTCGGACTCCTTCAGCAACCCGATGTGTTGCCCGACGACCCGTTCGGCGAAATGGACCGGATTCAACGAGAAGACAACGCGGGAACGGCCGACCAGCTTGCGGGCATCCATCGGACGATCGCCGACGGGTCGTTCGGGAGCGGAACGGACATCGCTCGCGGTCACCTGGAATGGCAGCCCGCACCTCCCGGCACCGACGGTCTCGGATTCAAGGGCGGAAATCTGCCCGGGATACTCACCGAGGCAATGAGCCTGCGACTGGCCGACGGCTCCGTCGCAACTGCGGTGATGCTGACGTCGAACATGACGGAAGCCGACTACACGGCCGCGCTCGGAAGCTTCGCGCACCAAGGCCTGATGTTCGCGGCGATGAGCGAGCCCGAGATCCTCGATCAGATACGGTGCGCTGTTTGACTACTCCCCGCCCTGAAGGACGAGGATTCTCGGACTCACATCCGGGAGTTCCTGTTTCACCGGCGAGTGCGGACGGGAGGACCCGTGCCGTCTGACATCGCCTCCGCAGGCGTTTCGTGTCTCCGCCAGCCCGGCGGCGA